>NZ_VIUK01000007.1:0-259534 GCF_007828295.1 Pseudomonas sp. SJZ080 | reverse complement strand
TATGACGCTCTTCGGGCGCGAGGCAAGAGCGCGAAGGTCGCGCTCATCGCCTGCATGCGAATATTACTGATCAGACTGAATGCCATGCTGAGAGACGGCACCGAATGGCGGTGACGAATGGCAGGGTGAAGACAGTTGCTCCCACATTTGATTTGCGATGCCCGCGAGGTTTGCGCCTGCCCCGGTCCGGCTTTTAGAACCGATAGTTCAAACCCTGCGTCAACGAATGCTCCGGTGCCGGTTCCGGTCCTAAGGGCAGGCCCTTATTGGCGCGATGGACACGGTGGTGGCCCTTTAGTAGCATCGCGCGCTTTCCATAGCCTTCGCGTCAGGGACGATCCAATGCCGGTTTCCTCCAATCGCTCCACACGCGCCATTGCTGTCGCGGCGCTTTTGTCCGCTGTGCTCAGCGGCTGCGCCGTCAAAGACACGTACACCGATGCCACCGAGCCCGATGCCGCCAAGGTGCGCTTCATTGCCAACACCAGCAATGCGAAGCTCTACTACTACGATCCGGAGCATTGTGAGGGGCGAGTCACCGGTGAACTCAACAACCTGTACGCGCGTGATACCGAGCGCCGGGTGGGCATGAGTGTCGCGCCACCGGCCGATGCCAAGGGCTTTCTGGAGATCAAGGTCAAACCCGATCAGGATAATTACCTGCACCTGGGCACGAGTGGCAGCAACTGGGTGTGTGTCACCAGTTTGAGCCTGGCCCCCGAGCGCAATGCCGAATACGAGGTGACGCTGAATCTGCGCGACGGCCGTTGCGGCGTGCTGTTGAATCAGTTGAAGCGGATCGATGGAAGAGATGTGCGGTTGCCGATGCCGGTCATGGACAAGGGCCTGCCTGCCTGTGTCGGTCGCGGCACGTCATTCCCGATACTTCCGCCCGTGCTGCCCGACACGCCCCATCGGGTGATGTTGATCGACCAGATCTTCGACAGTGCGACCATCGCGCAGATGAAGCCGGACCCGGCCAAGGACAGCAGCGCGCGCTTCACGCCGGAAAAGCTCGACAAACTGATTGCCGAACGCAAGGCGAAGCTGGGCTTTACCCTGCCGGACGATTACTGGGCCCTGTACCGCCAGAACCTCATTGCCTTTGACGAAGAAGCGGCGGGAAACAAGGCGGAAACGTTCAAGCGTTACAGCGACAAATACCGTCTGCGCCTGCAACGTCTGACGGATCAGCAACTGGAACAATGGGCACACCCTGAGGACAAGGCGTCCAGGCCCACGCACTTTGTGGCGTCCGAGGAGCGCAAGACGATGACGAAGTTTTACGTCCAGACCAGCCAGAACCTGCTGCTCGAAACCATCAACCACCACCTCGACCGGATGGCGCAAATGGATCGGCAGTACGGGGTATGTGCACGATATTCAGAGTGCTGGAAGCGCTGACAGGGTGTCGGGCGGCGAGTAGCACTCGCCGCCCCGAACGACTATTGCTGGCCGCTGACTGCCGCCGCCAGCAGCGGCGCAGCTTGCTCATCGGTCAGCGCCGCATGAACTTCCATGCTCATTACGTCACTCCATTGCAGCACCCACTTTTGAATCTGTACGACATCATCGGTTTCTGCGATGCCAAAGCCCCTCGAACCCCCAACGGCATGCCAGCGCCCCAGCATCTTGACGCCTGAGGGCGGAGCTCCTCTGGTCTCGATGAAACGCTTGATCACGGTGTTACGGTTTTGCGGACTGATGGACCAACTGACCATGAATAACATTTGCCACCTCCTGCTACGGACTGGCACCTGTTGCTCTTCGCGCGCCTGGCTGGCGCCGGGACCACGGCCACGCCTGTTTCCCGCGTCATCCTGTCGGGTCTGAAACGATTGCTCCCTTGAGAAGGCATAGCAGCGCGCGGCGGTTCGCGTATGACCGCTGATCCTCTTTTATTGCGTCTGGAATTGATCGCGGCGCCTGATCGTCAGGCATCGCGCAACAGGTCGTTGGCGTTGAGCAGTTCGTAGGCGATTTCCGGACGTTTCTCCAGGCCGCGGCGAATGGCGGTGGGGATGGCCTGGCGGGTTTTGCGGCACAGGCCGGGCAGCTCGGCGATGGTAATGGCGATGCCACGCATGGTGCGGACCTCGTTGAAACCGGGGGCGACTTCTACCCGGATGCCCAGTTGCTCGTACATCCGTTGCTGCAGCCGTTCGAGGTCGCTCAGGCTCTGGAGATTTTCCAGGCGTTCGATCAGGCGCTTTTCCTCGGCGCGGGTCAGAAACAGGATGCGCAAGTCCGCGCCGGGTGTTTCCAGCAGCGGTTCGCGCTCGCAGATGCAGGCACCGGGCGGGCAGGGTTGGCGGATCGGCAGCGAGGTCGTCATGGGGGCAATCATAGAGCGCGGTGTGCTGGTTTGCCCATAGGGATCGCCGGTGTGCTCGAGGGGGCGACTCTCGCCACAGCATCGCGAGGCGGCTTTCAGGCCGCCTCGCTTTGGCTTTTGATCTGCCCCGTCACGCACCGAGCCTGTCCGTCAACCGGTGACTACCTCCATCGCCGCCGTAATGCAGCAACGGATATATACCCCATCAAAAAGCCCGCCAACTCCGACTCAGGCCAGCATCGACAACAACCCTCCCTGACGATCAAGTTTGGCGAGGTCATCAAAACCACCAACATGCGTGTCACCAATAAAAATCTGCGGCACGCTGCGTCGTCCGCTTCGGCTGAGCATCTCCCGGAACCTCCCCGGTTCCGATTGAACGTTAATTTCCCGAACCGCAATGCCCCGACTCGCAAGCAGTGTTTTGGCGTTGCGGCAATAAGGGCAAGTGTCGGTGGTGTAGAGCGTCACAGTGTTCATATGCGTTCCTCCTGAATTGAAAGCCCTGATCAAACAGCGATCGCCGGAAAATCGATCTCGGTCAGGGCAACGTTATTGAGGTAATTAGTCAGGGTCTGCGACGCCACATGGCCGATCACTTCGACAATCTTGCTGTCGTCGATGCCGGCCGCCCGCGCCGCTTCGATCTGCTCGCTGCTCAAGTGGCCACGGCTTTCGGTGATTTGTCGGGCGAGGGTGGCGAACGCATTGAGCTGGCCGTCACGGGCGCTGAGGATGTCTTGTGCAGACAACCCGGCCTTGCCGGCAAACACGGTGTGGGCCGCCAGGCAATAGTCGCAACCATTCACCTGAGAAGTGGCGAGGGAGATCGCTTCTTTCTCGACGGCACTCAGCGACGTTTTACCGAGGGTCGCCGACTGTTGCAGATAAGAGGCAAGCACCGCAGGTGCATGGGCCAGCGTCTTGAAGACATTGGGCAGAAAGCCGATTTTTTTCTGCACGCCTTCAAGCAGCAGGCGGGTGGTGTCGGTGGCGTGTTCAAGGCTCAGGGTATTGATGCGGCTCATGGTGGATCTCCGTAGATGACTGCGCGGTGTGCGCTGGGTACGGAGTCCATGTTATTGACGGGGACTGGTCTATTGGGTGCAAATCGTCGAGGATATGCGACAGATCGTCCAAATTTGCACTCGGGAGCCTGCCAATGGATCGCTTGTCCACGTTGCTCAGCCATTTCGGCGTCAGTGCCGGAACCTTCCACAGCGGCACGTTCTGCGGCACCACGGGTTTTGACGGTGAGCAGGCATATGGGCACCTACATTTGCTTAAAGCCGGTGAACTGACTCTCAAACTGGCCGATGAGCGCGACATCCAGCTCAACAAACCGACCCTGATTTTTTTCCCTCGGCCTTTCCGTCATCGCTTGTTGGCCGCTGAAACATCTGACACACAACTGGTGTGCGCTTCTCTGACCTTCGATGGCGGAGCGGGCAATGCGCTGGCAGCAGCCTTGCCCGATTACCTGGTGCTGGGCCTCGATGAAATACCGAGCATGACCGGTACGCTGGACTGGCTTTTCAACGAAGCCTTCGGCGGTACTTGCGGTCGCGAAGCGATGATGGACCGTCTGTTCGAAGTGCTGGTCATCCAGTTGCTGCGGCACCTGTTGGCTAACCATCAGCAAAAAACCGGCATGATGGCCGGTCTTGCAGACCCGCGCCTGGCGCGCTCGTTGAGCCTGATGCATGACACCCCCGGCAACGCCTGGACCGTGGCTGAGTTGTCAGCGGCGGCCAACATGTCCCGGGCCAGCTTCGCCGAATACTTTCGTCAGGTGGTGGGGCAGACCCCGGTTGATTATCTGGTGAGCTGGCGCATCAGTCTGGCGCAGAAGCGTTTGCGTGAGGGCAAGTCCATCGCACTGATTGCCGATGAGGTGGGCTATGAAAGTCCTTCGGCACTGGCTCGGGCGTTTCGACGCAAGACCGGCGTCAGTCCGCGTGAATGGATGCGCAACGGGAAGGAACGGTAGTTTTTTGTCGTCGGCCATTCGGCGAGGTGCAGAGCCCGGTTTTTAATGCCTCAGACAGGGCACTCATGCCCACGCTTGAGCCCTTTCACATGAATAGAGAGAGCTGGATTGAAAGGCATTTATTGGCGTTATTTTGACGCCATTCTCCATAGGAGTTTATTTTTATTTATTGTGGTGACAGACCATTGACGTAATGGCGATGTGCTTATAGGCTCCAAGTAACTGGGTAACGAATCCTTCATTCGATAACAGGAAAACCCTGTGTGCAGGGAGGCGGTCATCATGCGTTCATCACTGGTTATCAAATCCGTTTTGTTCTGTGTGCTCTTTAGTGGTGCGGCCATTGCCAACGCTCACGTGACCAATTTGGCCCATGAAATTAACCGCATAGCCGATTCCTGCGCAGGGGCTGGTCCAAAAACGGGCAAGGTCGTCGAAGTGCAGGCCGGTGCCCCTTCTCCTGTTGCAACCGGCCATGGCGCGCCGGTTCCGGTCAGCGATATTTCCTCGGTTGATACTGCAAAAGATCAACTCGACAGTCTAATCAACACTGTCGCCAAGGCGGGCGTAACCGTCAATAGTTCTTCCTGTGACGGATTAATGGCGCAACTAAATACTGACAATTTCGCGGCAGATTTAGAAACTCAGACTAAAGTGTTGAGTGGGGGAGCTGATGCTTTCACCCATCAACCCAATGCAGTTCCGCTGTCTGCTGCTGCCTGGTTGTTTTCGTCCGCATTGTTCGGTTTCGTTATGGTCGCCAACCGCCGGAAGGTGTAGCTAGCAGATTGTTTTTACTGACGATTAAGTGGCGCATTGATACTAGTGATTGATGTCAGTTTGATGTGTCAGTGGCGGGCGATGTATTGGCTGAATGACGGACTCTATTGAACAGAGTGCTATTAATTTGGCGTACAAACATCGGGGGCAACATGTTTAACGACAAGTTACTGTTAATTAAAAAACTTCCCTCACTACAGTCCGTCCTGCAGCTAATTGATACGTCGGGTCGACGAAAAATGCCCCCCGCCAGCCGCAAAAAAATGCTCCTTGAATGGGGCCTGGGCGAAAAAATCTGCGAGCGTGATTTGCCCCCGTTTTTGTGTGAAACTCTTGGCAAGGCTACTTAGGCGGAGGGATCCCGATGTTACGTTTCTGGTTACCTGTAGTCTGCGCGCTGGCTGTCCTGCCCAGCATTTCCAGTGCCGTTGCAAACGACGCGGCATACCTGTTGAGTCCGGGCGACAAGCTCAATGTGTCTGTTTGGGGCGAAGACAAGCTCAAACAGGATGTGATCGTTCTTCCCAATGGAAGCATCACCTTCCCGCTGGCAGGGCAGGTCGATGTTGCGGGACTCGATACCACCGCAGTCGAAGAGAAAATAGCCGCCAAGCTTGTAAAGTTCATACCCGATCCGCAGGTGAGCGTCGTTGTCACGAGCACCGAAGGCAATCTCGTGTACGTGCAGGGTAAGGTCGTGAAACCCGGCCCTGTGCACATGTCCGGTCAAACGTCAGTGCTGCAGGCATTGAGCCAGTCGGGCGGTCTCGACAAATTCGCCGACACGGATGACATCAAGGTCGTGCGACTCAACGGGGCCAGGCAAGAGATCATGCGCGTCAACTACAGCAAGTTGATGTCCGGGGATGACATGTCCACCAACTTTCTACTTAAAGCCGGCGATACGCTGGTCGTGCCTTAGCCTTGCGCGATGCACTAGGGATTACTTTGCTTGCGCTTCGAACTACCGGGATTGCCACCGCAATCCTCATTCTGCCGTGCTCGGGTATGGCCTATGCGGCTACCTGGCAAACAGCAATCGCGGTGCCTTCGACTGTCGAGTACGACAGCAACCCCCTGTTGCTGACGAGTGATGAAAAGGGCGTGACCCGCACCATCATCGCCCCCGATCTCAGCCTTGTCGGCACTTCCGGAAGGGATGAGTTCCAGTTCGGTCTCGGGGTGTATGTCGTGCGTTCGTCCGATACCGACATCGTGTCAGACCGTGAAGACCCCAGGCTTAAATTCGGGTGGCACCGCGAGACTGAAACCGGTGGTTATGGACTCACGGCCCGCTATGAAGAGAGCTCAACGCTTTCCACCGAGGTTCAGGAAACCGGCGTGGTGGCTTCCGACGGCACGCAAAAGCTTTATACCGTGGGTGGCAACTGGCGTAGTGCGCTCAGCGAGCGAACCACCCTGCTCAACGAAACTGACTACACTCATGTCACTTACGACATTCCTACCCTGATCAACTATGACGAGTTGGCGAGCCGCTTCACCTTGACCTATGCATGGAGCGAGCGGGTCGAGCTGTTCACCCGTATTGGCGTGAGGCGTTATGAGCCGGATGAGGGCACCGCAGCGTCGTCCTCGAATAGCTACACCCCCACGGTTGGCCTGAATTTCCTGGTCTCCGAGGCATTGAAGGGATCTGTGTACGCGGGCGTCAATCAAGTCTCCGGCACGGGGGACGGTCCCACAGGGGAGGGCGGGGTGAACTTGCAGTATACCGGTGAGCGCTTTGAAACCAGCTTCGACGCCAGCCGTAGCACCGTCGCCAGCGGGGACGGTGGATTCGTCGAGGCCGATAGCCTGAAAGGCTCCGTCAGTTACCTCATCGATGAAACCCGACGCACCGGTTTTGATGCTTCCTGGCAAGACACCAAGGGGCAGACGCCCAATACCCTGGTCAATTACAGCGCCTGGGTCAGTCAGGAACTCTCGCCTTTTTGGAATGCCCGCCTATTCTTCACTTACAAAGAACGCAAGCAGGACAGCTTGCCGGATGCCAGCGCAAATGTCGTCGGGTTGACCTTGACTTATAGTTACCCCGGTCTCTGAAATTCAGCTTTGTGATGATCTATGACTACTGAATACGAAATGTCGGTCAACGACTACATTGCAATCATCAAGCACCATGCGGTGCTGCTGATCGTCAGTTGCGCGGCGATACTTGGCATCAGCATTGCGGTCGCGATGTCACTCCCTCCCACCTTTGAATCTTCCGGCACGATTCTGATCGAGTCGCAGCAAATCTCGCCTGAGCTGGTCGCGGCCAACAACGGCACCTTTGCCGATGAGCGCATCGAAGTCATTCGCCAGCGTGTGATGACCCGAGAGAACCTGAAAGCGATCATCGACAAATACAATTTGTTTTCTACTGGCCGGAATTTGAGCGCTTCCGAGAAAATCGACGAAATGCGCAATGCGATTGGCGTCACCCTGGTCAGCGCCGCGGTCAAGGGGCGCGGGGAAGTGACGATTGCGTTTCGCCTTTCCTTTGAGCACCGCCAGCCCGAGATTGCCACCCAGGTGGCCAACGAACTGGTGACGCTGTTCCTGAATGAAAACATCAGGCAGCGCACCGAGCGTGCCAATGAAAACACAGAGTTCGCCAAGCAGGAGGCAGACAAGCTCGAGGTTGCCCTGAATGCCCAGGACAGTCGCGTGGCGAAATTCAAGGAGGAGCACAGCGACGCGCTGCCCGAGAATCGGGAATTGCTCACGAACATGTTGACGCGCGCCGAAAACGACCTCAAAGACGTCGACCGTGACTACAAGGCGGCCCGTGAGGAATTGCGTTTTAACGAGTTGGAGCTTATCGCTGCCAATACCGGCGGGGCGACGAAGCCTGGAACGCTGGGTGTAGCCGCTGACAAACCGCAGGATCTGGGCAGCCTCAAGGCGGAGTACGCCCGTTTGCAGACGCTGTATACCGAGGCCCACCCCGATGTGCGTGCCGTGAAACGCAAGATTGCGGCACTTGAGGCGAACAAGTCGGGGGCGGGGAGTGCGGCGCTACCCGTCAATATGGATGTAGCGAAGGCTCAGGCACGGATCGCCGCCACTGAGACTCGTATCAGGTCACTGGCCGATCAGAAGCAGCAGACGCAGCAGAAAATAGCTGAATACGAAGCGCGGATCATTGAAATACCTCAAGTCGAACGCGGCCTGATCACGCTGATGCGCGACCATGACAACGCGAAAAAGAAATATGAGGAGATGCGCGCCAAAGAGATCAACGCAAGAATTTCCGAAGCCCTGGAACAGGAAAACAAGGCCGAGCGTTTTGTTCTCCTGGAATCGCCGCTGATGCCTGAAAAGCCGATTCGGCCCAACCGTAAGAAAGTGGTCGCCATGGGCTTCGTGCTTGCCCCGGTGGGCGCTGGTGCGCTGGTGATGCTTCTCGAAATGATGAGTTCGCGCGTGCGCGGGGCTGAAGCGCTGGCCAGTGTGTTGGGCAAACGCGTACTGGTTTCCATTCCCTACATTCACACCATGGCCGAACAGGAACGCCGCAAGAAGTGGCGAACGCGCCTGATCGTGTGCGCCGTTTTGCTGTTCGTGATCCTTCTGGTGATCGTGCACTTCCTCTACATGCCTCTGGATCAGCTGGCGTTCAAAGCGCTGGGTCGGTTTGCGTAAGGAATACAGACATGGAAATTATCAAGCCCGATACCGAAAACACCGAGCCCAAGAACTCGTCAAAAGCCATGACGGCCACCGCGCATTCTTCAGGTCTGAATGC
This sequence comes from Pseudomonas sp. SJZ080, assembly GCF_007828295.1. NCBI lineage: Bacteria > Pseudomonadati > Pseudomonadota > Gammaproteobacteria > Pseudomonadales > Pseudomonadaceae > Pseudomonas > Pseudomonas sp. SJZ080. The sequence goes on along the minus strand of NZ_VIUK01000007.1, from coordinate 250,678 downwards.
GCTCAGTTATGTGCAAACCAAAGTGGTTCCTTTGCGGCCGGATCACCTCGAGCGCAATCGCATTGTGGCGTACAACAAGAACTCGAATATGGGCGGGGCTTTCGATCTGCTGCGTACGCAAGTTCTGAAAGTCATGGAGGAAAATGGCTGGCGCACGCTCGCCATCACCTCTCCGACACCGGAGGCCGGCAAGACGGTACTGGCGATCAACCTGGCCATGAGCATCGCTCATCACACCACCAAAACGGCATTGCTGGTGGATTTCGACTTGCGCCGTCCGACCGTGGGTGCCTGCCTGGGGCTGTCGATGGAGAAGTCGCTCAATGAATACCTGGCCGATGAGGCGGAGCTGCAAGAGGTTCTGGTCAACCCGACCTTGCCGCGCTTTGTAGTTCTACCGACCCGCAAGGCGATCCCTCTCTCCACCGAGGTGCTGTCATCGCCCAAGGTGAGCCACTTGATCAGTGATCTACGCGAACGCTACAACTCACGAATCGTGATTTTCGATTTGCCGCCCATCTTGAGTTCGGACGATGTCATTACCGTCCTGCCTAAATTCGACTGCGTCCTGCTCGTGGTCGCCAACGGCATGAACAACCGGAAAGAGATCGAGGAAAGCCTTCATCATCTTGGGACAGCCAATCTGATCGGTACCGTGCTGAACAAAGCAGAGCCGCAAAACCGCTCGTACTACTAGCGCTATCCTCAAGCGGTCGGCGCCATTGGCGAGCGCCGACTTCAGTGCCAGGGGTGTTTCTTTTCCCAGCTCCAGGCGTGCGTCACGATCTGTTCCAGCGAGGCAAATTGCGGTTGCCAGCCAAGTAGCGAGCAGGCTCTTTGGGGATCGGCCACAAGGCGTGGTGGATCACCCGCACGGCGCGGCGCATCGCTGACAGAGATGTCCTGACCGGTCACGCGGCGCGCAGTGTCTATCACTTCCTGTACCGAGAACCCTTGGCCGTTACCGAGGTTGAATGCCGTGCTTGCGCCACCGGCCAACAGGTAATCCACGGCCAGTGCGTGAGCGGCGGCCAGATCGGCAACGTGGACGTAGTCGCGAATGCACGTGCCGTCTGGCGTGTCGTAATCGCGGCCATAGACGGTGATGCTCGCTCGCCGGCCGGAGGCGGCTTGCAGGATCAATGGCAGCAGGTGGGTTTCCGGTTCATGGCGTTCACCCAGCTGCCCTTCAGGGTCTGCTCCGGCGGCGTTGAAGTAGCGCAGGCAAACCGACTTCAGCCCGTACGCGCGATCGAAATCTTCAAGCATCTGTTCCACCATCCATTTGCTGCGACCATAAGGATTGATCGCCGCCTTGGGATGTTCTTCGTCGATCGGCACATACACCGGGTCGCCGTAGACAGCGGCGGTCGAGGAAAAGATGAAGTGCTTGACGTTCGCGCGAACCATGGCTTGTAGCAGTGTCAGGGTAGCGGCCAGGTTGTTCTGGTAATACTTGGCCGGTTCAGTGACGGATTCGCCGACCTGGATGAACGAGGCGAAGTGGAACACGGCGTCGAAGCGGTGTGCGGCAAACAAGGTGTCCAGGGCTTGCGCGTCGGCGATGTCCAGTTCAACCAGTTTTCCGCCGGTCAAGGCGTCGCGATACCCCGTGGAAAAATTGTCGGCCACCACCAGTTCGTGACCTGCACGCAGCAGATGCTTGACCATGTGCGAGCCGATATAACCTGCGCCGCCGACCACCAAAAAATTCATCCTGTCCTCCTGGAAACTGTTGCTGAGCAAACGCGGATTGTACCGTCAGTGAGCAGCGCTTTTTCTCAAAAACAACCAATTGAAGGCCTGCACGCCGTCGAACTTGATCGTGTAGCGTCCGTCAACGTAGGTCGCGGGCAACTTCTTCATTTGCGCCAGCGTGCCTGGTGTGTACAGCGTCAAACCTGGCGGTCCCTGAATGCTGAGCGTACCTTCGAGCGGCTCGACATAAAAAGGTGTTTTGTCATCGTCTTTGGGGATGGCGCGGGTGCCCAGAGAAATCAGCAGGTCCTGCGACCGAGCGACAGGCGCGGCGTCCAGGCTTTGCACCACCACGCTGGCATTGGCGGTCTTCACTTGAACCCGGATGTTGCCGAGGCTGATCGACTCGCCGCCGATCCAGCCGGTGACAGCCTGGGTGCGTGGCGTATTGATAGTGTAGATGCCTTGTTTCCAGTTGCGCTTCAGTTCACCCGTATCGGTCGTGGATTCGCTGGCATTGGCGTCCAGCAACGATTGGTCAGGGTCATGAAACACCTGCGCATTGCTCGGGATAATGCCCGGCTGCAACCAGGGCAGTTCCGGCGTTTGTGGCATCGCGATTTGCAGCTTGCCTTTCTCCATGGCGGTACGCAGCAAAGCCGAGTTGGCCGGTGAGACGGGTTTGTTGAACAGGGTGTCGGGCGTCGGTGCGAAGACGTAAGTCGTATTGGCTTCGCTGACGTCGGCGCGGCGATAGAGCAGGGCGGCGGCGGGCAGGGTGGCCAACATTGCGGGATCGTTGTAGGCGTGCCAGTTGTCGGCCGTCACCCAGTCGCCGTCGAGCGGCTGCTGGCTATAGGCATATTGCATCAGCGCGTCCCAGCCCTGGTGACTGGCGGTGCCGGCGATATAGAGTGGCAACGAGTGGCGGTCAGGTGTCGGGAACGGTTCGTTGTTCCACTCGGTGACGGTCAGCGGTTTGCCGGTGACCTGGCCGGCGGCAATCCAGTCCACGATGCCTTCGCTGGTGAGCGGATTCTTTTCCAGCTGCCCACCGCCACCGTAGCTGTGCACGTCGATGACGTCGCCGGCCGTCAGGGCCGGCAAGGAACTCAGGCCGTCGCCTCCCCAACTGCTGGTGGTGGCAATCGGTACCTTCACACCCGATGCGCGCAGATGCTGAATCATGTCTGTGTTGAAACTCTGTTCCAGATCGTTGAGGAACAGCTTGGCGGGGCCATGCTCCCACGAACGCCAGGTGAGCCCCGCCGATAGGTTGTGCTGGCTGGCAAAGGCATCGGCCCGGTTCTTGTAGAGCTCCCAGTGCTTGGGGACTCCCTTGTCTCGCAACAGGGCGTTACCAAAGTGTTGGGTGACGTCGTTTTCGTTGGTGATCAGCACGGCGGCGATTGCCGGATCATCTTTATAGGCGAGGCCGGTAAAGGGATTTACATGGGTTATGTAGGCTTCGGTGAAGCGCTTCATTGCCTGCTGGATGGTGATGTTTACATACGCGTAGCCCTTGAGGCTGGCGTTGTTCTGCTCGTTTTTCGGCAGTTCTTCGAAGCCGAAAATGTTGTCTTTGGCCGTAAGGGCTCGCTCGACGTGCATGTCGAGCCATACATAAATGCCTTCGTCTTTCAGGCACTTGATCCACCAGTCGATTTTTTTCAGCGATTCTGCGCTGAGTCGCTGAGTGTCATGCGTCTGGTCGCGGTCGCCAAAAATGTTCGGGCTGACCCAAGGCGAATCATGGTGGTGCAGTCGCACAAGATTGAAGCCCAGCGCCGACAGGCGTTTGGCTTGTTGCCTGATTGCATCGTCGGACGTTCGGAACAGCGCATAGGACGTGATGTTGGTGCCCCAGAAGCGCGCCGGGGTGTTGTCCGCGAACATCAATTGTTCGCCGGACGCTTTGACGAAGCCGCGCTTGCCGGCAGGTTTTTCGTTTGCGTTGAGAAAGGACAGATCGACCGGGGAGGTTTTGATGTCGACCTTGTCATCTGGCCAGCTCTTCGGGTCCGTGAGTCCAAAGCGTTCTGTCGAGGTGGGGCCGAGCGTCATGTCACCGGAAATGCTCAAGGTGGCTTTGACATTCTGGCGACCGGGCTTGATTGAATTCTTGTAGAAAAAGGCCCGCACCTCGGATTGACTGCCGGGCTCAAAGTACACACTCGCCAGTGCCGGTTCAAAACGCATCTCGATGCGTCGACCTTGTGCATTGCCCCACGACCAGCCACGGTTACCGGGCAGCAAATCCGGCTTGCCCATCTCTCCGTCGAAAAGCGCAGGGTCGAAATTGAAGGTGATGCCCCCACCCATTACCCCCGACTTCACACTGTGTGCATCCAGGTCAAAGTCCCAGGTCAGCGTCTGTTCGCCTTCCTTCTGAATCTGCGCCGTCAGGTCGAAGTCCAGCGTTTTGTTCTGGCCGGTCAGGGTGTATTTGTAGGGGGAGTTGACCTCGAACCGGCTGACAGAATTCGTCCAGCCCCAGTTGCTCTCCCAGAACTCGAACTTTGAGGCAACGACAGGATTGCCACCGTGTACCAGCATGGGCAACCCGGTGAGTTCATCCACGCTGGCGACCCAGTCCGCCGCCCGGGTCGTGAATGGCCAGATCGCAACGCACAGCAAAACCGGGAGCAGCATCGAAGTGCGGCGAAACAAAGTGGTCATTGGCATTACCGGAGTTGGAGGTGGGCACTCGCAGTGACTGCGGTCGAAGTTTGCTTGAGCTTGCGCGCCATCTGGGCATAGGCAACACCTAGCCCGGCCACCGACCAATACACCACGGGGATAAACGTGATGCTGCTGACCGTCACGATAGTCACCATGATCCCCACCAGTGTCGCCAGGAGCGCGCGTCCGAGCCGGCGCGTCTCATCGTCCTTGTCGGGAAACGAACGCATCGCCTTGCGGATGCCCAGCAGGACAGTGACGAAAAAAGCCACGAACAGGGTCAACCCGATCAACCCGACCTGCAGCGCCACGTTGATGTAGGTGTTCACGATATCGATGATGCCCTGGCCCTGAATCATGGACTGCATTTCCGGCGTGTTGCGGAAGTCGAAAGCGCCGAACAGGGGATTGCGCTGGATAACGATCATTGCGTTATCGAACAAGCGTTGCCTGTACGTGATGTTCTCTACTTCGAGCGTGCCGATAAACGGTAGCAGGTCCAGGATTTTCTGCCCGCCAGGCACGATGGCCAGCAATGGAAGGGCGAGCACGCCGGCGAGCGCCAGCAGTATCAAGCGTTTGGCAGCGCGTCGCCCCGTGGCGATGAACGCTATGATCATGACGACGGCCCCGATCCAGGGGCCACGTGACAGCGGCGCGAACAGTCCGCCAGCCAGCAGGATAGCGCCAAGACGTCGCTGGAGCTTGCTGCGCACACCTTCCTGCAAAAACAGGTACAGGCCGAGAGCCACGCTGACGACAAACCCCAGCGCAATGGCCTGGCCGGTGGTGGCGCTGGCGCGCAATGAACCGCCACGGCTCAAGTAGCTGGACATTTCCCATTGCATGCCCAGGGCGTCCGTCAGCGCACTGTAGAGCAGCCAGCTCCGGACAAATTCGAAAAGCCCGATAATGGACAACACCATGGCGGCGAGGACAAAGGCCAACAGGGCGTCCTTGAAGTCGCTGAGGTTTTTCAGGGCCCGGCTGGCAACGTAGTAAGGCAGAAAAGCATCGATGAACAGGTAGACCGTTTGGCGCAACGTGTCGGTGAGCGTGGTTTCGCGCAGCAACAGCAGGCTCGTCAGTGTAAGGCCGCCGGCCAACAGTTTGTCGGGCCAGGTGCGCCCGAAAGGCAACGTGTCCGCTTGCCTGCGCAGCACAAAAAAGGCCGGAAGCAAGACGCACAGAGACAGCAGGCGGATATGGTTGAGATCAAAGAAGTAGTTGATCACGCCAAAGCCGGGAATCTGCGCCGACGCCGGCGGAACGAGAAACAGCAACATGAAGAACAGCGCCACGGGATTGCGCTCGCGTCTTTGTGCGACGCTCAGCACCACAGCGGCAACGGCGGCGTACACCCAGAAGCTGTGCGCGAAAAACGCCAGCAGGGTCAACACGAACCACAGATTGCGGCGACGTGTGAAGTCGTTGTACGGGATCAGGTCCTTTGCTGGTTGGCGGGCAAGGGTAAAAACCGTGCCGGCAAGAACCAGAATGACGATTAGCGCGCGTATATGCTCAGGCATGAATTCGTGAACTTATTGAATGGTGAGCGAAGCATAGTGGATTGCCTGATTGCGGCTATAGTAACGTTCGTGCAACAGCGTCCGGGATTGATGTTATGCCTTCAATTGATATATCGCCATCGTTGAGCCTGCGCAAGCGAGCGATATTCGCCGGGGCATGGAATCTCGGAGCACTTGTCACCTCTCAAGCCATGCGCCTGGGCGGCAACCTGATCATGGCTCGCCTGCTGATGCCGGAGATGTTCGGCATCATGATCATCGCCACCACCGTTTCGGTGATCATCCATTTGCTTTCCGATGTCGGCTTGCGCCAGAACATCATCCAGAGCCCGCGGGGTGACGACCCGGTATTTCTCAATACTGTGTGGACCGTGCAGATCGTGCGCGGCTTTGTCCTTTTTGCCACGACACTTCTGATCGCAGGTTTCGCCTGGTTCGCGCAGAGCATCCATCTGTGGTCGCCCGGATCCACCTATGCTGCACCCGAGTTGCCGCTGGTGTTGGCCATTACCGGTTTGTCCGCGATTATCTATGGTTTTCAGTCGACAAAAGTCGACGTGGCCGTTCGCTCATTCCAGCAAAAGAAAGTCGTGCTCGCCGAGTTTGCGTCGCAGATTGCCGGCCTGCTGGTGATGCTGGTTATCGGTTACTTCACCCGGTCTATCTGGTCGCTGGTGGGGGCGGGACTGGTCTCCGCTCTGGTCAGCCTGCTTCTGGGACATTTCTGGTTTCCGGGTCCGCCTAACCGTCTGCTGTGGGATCGTTCTGCGCTCCAGGAGCTGGTCGTCTTCGGCCGATGGATATTGTTGTCTTCAGCAGTGGGCGTACTGGCCATGAATGGCGATCGCATCTGGTTCGGCGGCAGCATGTCGGCCGCCGAACTGGGTGTCTATTCCATCGCCGTGCTGATTCTGGGGGCTATTACACTCGGTGTGCAGAGGCTGGTTGGCGCCGTGGCGTTACCAGCCTTCGGCGAGGCGGCAAGAAGCAATGACACCGTGCGGCTCCGCGCTTTGTATGATCGCTTCAAACTGATCATCGACATCGCCCTTCTGTTTATCACCGGGCTGTTGTGGGTCATCAGCCCACTGATCATCCACTGGTTATACGACGAGCGTTATGCCGAGGCCGGCAGCATGATGGCCATCCTTTCGCTGTCTTTCTTCACCTTGCGCTACGGCGTGGCGCATCAAGCCTGGCTTGCCTTGGGACTCACGAAGTACCAGGCCATGGATAACATCATTCGCGCCGTCTCGTTATGGGTGTTGCTGCCGCTGCTGCTGGCCCTGGGCGGTGTGAAGTATGCGATTTGGGGTGTTGCGCTGCATACGTTTCCTACACTTGTGCTAATTGTTTATGTGAACTGTCGTGTGGGGCTGTTCGATCTCAAACGCGAGCTTGTTGTGTTGCCGATGTTGCTGGTCGGGGTGTTGTGCGGGGAGTTGGTGTTGGGCATTGCCGAATGGCTTTGATTTGAACGAGGTCACTTGCTGCTTTCACGCCTTGGCGCAACATCATCCTTCGGGGGAGTGATGGGGTTTGATGTGTAGCTGAAAATACAAACGCAATCTTAATGTCGTGGGGCTTTGAATCATGAGTGAACTTGATTTGAATACCTCTGTGATGGGGCGCAGAGATTTCCTCCAGGCGTTTGCAGTATTGAGTCTTGGGGGGATGACATTTGGATTGTCCTCGTTCCTTGCTCCGCCTTCTTCTGAAAAAAACGGGTTTGTCGTGGTCAACGGCTGGGTGTTGCCTGCCCAGTATTTCCGGCAAACGCGCACATGATCAAAGATTACCAATCGCAGAAAGCACTCCGCGACCGCTATGACTTCTGCATCATCGGTGCCGGGCCGGCCGGCATCACGCTGGCGTTGCGCCTGGCCGGGAATGGTCGGCGCGTGCTGCTGATCGAGGGTGGGGGGCACGAATATTCGCAGCCTTCGCAAACCCTCTACAACTGCACCTCGACAGGGATGAATGTCTACGCTGAAGAAACACGCCTGCGCTTTCTCGGTGGTACGTCCAATCACTGGGCGGGGCGTTGCCGTCCTTTCGAAAAGTCAGACTTTGACGTGCCCCCTCCCGTCAATATTCCTGGCTGGCCCATAGCGTTTTCCGAGATCGAGCGTTATCTGCCCGCGGCCATGGCCATTGTTGATCTCCCGCCGGATTCGGGGTTCAAGGCCATCAATGCTTCCATGGATGGCAACGACTTCGTAGCGGATCGTTTTTTGCTGAGCCCGCCGACGCGGTTTGCACAAAAATACGCCAAGGATCTTCAAGAGACCGAGGGGCTCGAGGTCTTCATCAATTGCAACTGTGTCGATCTTGAGTTTGATGACAAGACCGGCTGCATCGCCTCCATCGTTGTGTCGGATTACGACAGGCACCGGGAGCGAGTGACGGCAAAACAGTTCATTCTGGCAGCGGGCGCCATCGAGAATGCCAGGCAGCTGATGAACAGTGAATCGCTGGCATCCGCGGGTGTCGTCAGCAAGGACGGCTTCGTCGGCAGATGTTTCATGGAGCACCTGAATCTCGACCTGGGGACTTTCATCCTGGGAGAGGGGCAGAGTACCGAGCCTCGACAGTACTTCACGAGCGATGCGTTTGTTGCGCAGTTTCAGTCAGGCAAAGGGAATGTGTCTGCTTCGCTTCTGGCGCAAGTGCAGGTCTATGGGCGAACGGCGGCCATCAAGGATTTTTTGGAGAACCTCGCCTGCGATGTCGGCCTGGCGCACAAGATCGATTTTATTGCCCGCTTCAATTGCCCCGGGGATGGGGTGATTACCACCCTGATCGAACAGTTTCCCAACCGCAACAGCCGCCTCACTTTGCTCAAGGAACGGGATGCATTGGGGATGCGCAAGGTCAACATCCATTGGGAACTGGCCCCCGAAGACAGGCATACCATCAAGTCCATAGGGCTGGAGGTGGCCAAGTGTTTTGCCGAAACGGGGCTGGGCTTCGTCAAGCTGGATGAATACGTGTATGACCTCGCTGTACCACTGAAAGTGGCGCCCCACGCGCATCATATGGGGACTACGCGGATGGCCTCGACGCCCGAGTCCGGCGTGGTCGACGAGAACTGCAAAGTGTTCGGCATCGACAATCTATACGTGGCGGGCAGCAGTGTTTTCGCTACAGCCGGTGCGAGCAATCCGACCATGCCTCTTATACAGCTTGCACTGAGGCTGGCAGATCATCTTAATCATCAGGCGGGCCCGGCGGGCAGATATTCCTGATACTACAATCAAAAAAACCGGGGTGTATCTGGCTCTGGCACGGATGAGAATCGCAGGATTGGTGAGGCTGACAGGATGATAGGGCTGGCAAGACGTGCTGTAAGTTATTACGTCAATAAAACGGGGCGGGGACGCTGGCTCTTTAAACGGTTTTGTAATCCTGACGGGTTCGAGTGGGCTCGATATCTGGCGCGCTGGGGATCGCTGCATTCCGTCGGCAGCAATGTGTGGATCAATGTCGGGTGCAATATCGCTGACCCCTCGTTGGTGCGCCTGGGCAACAACATCGCTTTATCGGATTGCACGCTGTTCTGTCACGATGGAGCCGTTTTCTTCTCCACTCTCTACAACGTAAAACTGGATTCTGTCGGCCCAGTCGACATCCGTGACAACTGTTTTATCGGGCATGGTGCGATCATCATGCCGTGCGTGACCATAGGTCCGGGTTCAATAGTCGCCGCCGGTGCTGTTGTCAGGAAGGATGTCCCGCCGGGTGTCGTGGTCGGGGGCAATCCAGCGAGAGTTTTTTGTACCGTTGAAGAGCTGATGAAAAAATTCGAGGAGCGTTGCAACGACTATCCGTGGATGGACGTGATCAGAGAGCGCACCGGTTCTTATGATCCAGATATGGAGTCGGCGCTTACGGCCATGCGAGTGCAGTACTTTTTTGGTGAGCCACCAAAATGACCCATACTCCCCTTGATGTGCTGGTGGTCAACTACAACACCGCGAAGCTGTTGCAGCCCATGTTTGACGCATTACGCCAGCCCAACAGTGCGGAGCCCACGCGCTATCTGGTCGTGGACAATGCCTCGGCCGATAACTCCCTGGAGCGCCTGGAAAACGTTTGTCCGGAAGCGTTGCTGCTGGCCAATGAAAAAAATGTGGGGTTTGGTCGTGCCAACAATCAACTGGTTGAGCACCTGCAGGGCAAGTACGCCTTGCTCATCAACACCGATGCTTTCGTTGCCGCAGACACCCTGAACAAGACGCTCGATTACATGGAGGCTCATCCGGATTGCGGTGTCCTCGGGGTTCGACTGGTTGGACGAGAGGGGGATCTGCAGCCCTCGTGTCGCTATTTTCCGACGCCATTGAACGTCTTCCTTTCGCGTACCGGGCTTGAACGTTTTTTTCCGGTGGTGAAAAGGGTCGACGACATGGAATGGGATCACGCCTCGGTCCGAGAGTGCGACTGGGTCCCTGGCTGCTATTACCTGATCCGCCGTGAAGTCATCGACCAGGTGGGCTTGTTCGATCCGCGCTACTTCCTTTATTACGAGGAGGTCGATCACTGCAAACGCGTCAAGCAGGCCGGCTGGAAGGTGGTTTTCTACCCGGACACCACGGTGGTGCATATCGGCGGAGAAAGTGCCAAGACGGTCGTCGAGCTCAATGCGGTGAGTCGACAGATACCCAAAATGCAGATCGAAAGCGAGCTGTTGTATTTCCGCAAGCACCACGGTCTGTCTGGCCTGGTGTTGCATATGTTTCTGGTGTGCCTGGGTGATCTGATTCTGGCGCTCAAGGCAATATTGAAAGGTCGTGGCCGAGCCGCCGTCGGCGCATGCTGGCAACATGCGCGTGCCACCTGGGCGCTGCTGCGCGAGACCAAATTCGCTACCCAACCAACACGGTAGAACCCTTCATGTTCGAAAACATACGTGCGGACTTGCGTGCATACGCGGGTGATTGGGGGGCTCAGGGTTTCTGGGTGATGCTGGTTTATCGCTTCGGCCGCTGGCGCTACGGCGTGCGGCCGGCATTGTTGCGCAAGCTGCTCTCCCTTATTTACAAAGTGCTCTACAAACTGGTGCAGATCCTTACGGGTATCGAGCTGCCCTGTGAAGTCGTGGTCGGACGCAACTTTGTCATCGATCACTTCGGCGGCATCATCATCAGCGGGTATGCACAGTTCGGCGATGATTGCCGGATCCGCAATGGCGTGGTCGTGGGCCTGAAGAATGTGAATGAACCGATCGCCCCGGTGATCGGCAATAACGTTGATATCGGCACCGGGGCCAAGGTGCTGGGCAATATCCGCATTGGTAACAATGTCGTGATTGGTGCCAATGCCGTGGTGCTGACCGATGTACCGGATGACTCGGTGGCAGTGGGCGTACCCGCGATTATCAAGAGAAGGCAGCCGGCAGAAGCAACAGCAAGCTCCATGGACACATCCGACTGCGACGCCAAGTGAACCCCATGGCGATCGGCATGGGTGTCGTTGTTATCGGTCGCAACGAAGGCCTGCGGCTTGAGCGTTGCCTGGCTTCGCTGGTCGGCGCGGCGGAGCAGGTGGTCTATGTCGATTCTGGATCGACGGACGATTCGGTGCAGATGGCCAAGGCGCTCGGGGTCGAGGTGGTCGAGCTGGATATGTCGATCCCGTTTACGGCGGCCCGCGCGCGCAATGAAGGGTTTGCCCGCCTGCAACGTCTGCTGCCGGCGATGCGTTACGTACAGTTTGTCGACGGTGATTGCGAGGTTGTCGAGGGCTGGTTGTCCCGGGCACAGGCCTTTCTCGATTCCCGAGCAGACGTGGCGGTGGTCTGTGGACGGCGCCGCGAACGGTTTCCGCAGCGCTCGATTTACAACTTGTTGTGTGACCTGGAATGGGACACGCCGATAGGCGAGGCCAAGGCCTGTGGCGGCGATGCGTTGATGCGGGCGGATGCCTTCACCGCAGCGTCGGGGTTTCGAGCGGACCTGATCGCCGGGGAAGAACCCGAATTGTGTGTGCGCCTGCGGGCGAATGGATGGAAGGTCTGGCGTCTGGCTGAGGAAATGACCCTGCACGATGCGGCCATGACCCGCTTCGGTCAGTGGTGGCGGCGTACATTACGCGGTGGCCATGCCTTCGCCGAAGGTGCTTTTTTGCATGGGGCTGCACCGGAGAAACATTGGCTACGGGAGTCGCGTCGTGCCTGGTTCTGGGGCTTGGGTGTGCCGCTGGCGACGGTGATCGCCATGTTGATGCTGGGCTGGTCAGGGCTGCTTCTGCTGCTGGTCTACCCTTTGCAAGTCGTGCGCCTGGCTCGCCGGGGCAGTAGATCAAAGCGCGAAAACTGGTTGCTGGCTTTATTCCTCGTACTGGGAAAATTTCCCGAAATGCTCGGACAAGCCAAGTTTCTTCTGAACAGATTCGGCACCGGCAAAACCGCGTTGATCGAATATAAGTGAGACGTCCATGAATAATTGGCTGCTATTGAAAAGCGTGTTTTCCCTGCACGCGGGCTATTCGTTAAGAGCCCTGAAAAACAAGCTTGAGTTATTGGTTTTGATTGGACAGAACTGGTCGGGGCTCAATGTGTTTCTGGGGCGCATGTCGAACGCCCTGGGCAAGTCCGGTGTCGAGAAGTTGGGGGGCGATTGTGTCGGTGTCGTTCATTGGCCCTACATCAGTAAAAACTGGAACGCTCAGGACAGACTGGGTGTGTTGGCTTCGCATTACGAGGTCATCACCAAAAGCTGCCCGCAATTATTGCTGTTCGGGCGAAGTGAAAGTCTGGTGTTGAGTGACTTGTCGGCATTCTCCGCGGGTTGTTTCCTTGTGCTGGATCGCCCGACGTGGTTCATGCGGGAAGGGGAGCTGGTACTGAATCTGTTTCAGGGGGATCTGCGCATCGCATCCATCGCGTTCACCTTGTGCCGCACGGACACTGAGTTATGTATTTTCATCGGCGCCGTTCAAGGGATACACAAAGGCGTGGAGAGTGATCTGTCGTTGAGCATCTACAGGGACCTGACAAAAGACTTTGAAGGGTTGCGGCCAAGAAGCTTTCTGATCGAAGTGATCAAATACCTGGCCATTAACCTCGGCGTTGAAAAAATCTATGCAGTGGGGGATGGCTATCGCCACCATCGTCATCCGTATTTCGGTACTGAAAAGGCTCAGGAGCTGGCGGCAAATTACGACGTGATCTGGTTGGAGCACGGCGCGACGCCTTCGGAGCGCGAAGATTTTTTTGAGATTCCGATGGAGCCGTCCAGAAAGCCGCTCGACAGTATCGCTTCAAAAAAACGTGCCATGTACCGCCGGCGCTACGAGCTTCTGGATGACACGTTCAGAAGGATAGACAGCGTGTTGTCAGCCAGTTACAGCAAACAGCGTGACGCCTCTGATCACCGTGCGACTGTGGAATCACCGGCAGCAATAACCCTCCGCAACGACCACTAAGCCTGGGTTCCTATGCGCATTGCTTATTTCATCAATCAGTACCCCAAAGTCAGCCATAGCTTCATTCGTCGCGAGATTCTGGCGGTGGAACGTCAGGGTTTTGAGGTCCAGCGTATCGCGCTGCGTGGCTGGGATGCCGAGTTGGTGGATGCCGAGGACGTGTCCGAACGCGATAAAACCCGGTTTGTCCTGCAGGATGGAATAAAAGGGCTGTTGGGGCCCGCGCTACAGGTACTGCGCGCCCAGCCACGACGCTTCTTTTCGACACTGTGGCTGGCGCTACGCATGGGTTTGCGTGCTGATCGCGCCTGGCCGTATCACGTGGTTTATTTACTCGAAGCCTGTCGCTTGCTGACCTGGTTGCAGGCGTTCGGCGCCAGGCATGTGCATGCGCATTTCGGCACTAACTCCACCGAGGTGGTGATGCTGGCCAACGCACTCGGCGGGCCAGCGTACAGTTTTACCGTGCACGGCCCCGAAGAGTTCGACAAACCGCAGTTCATTCATCTGGGCGAGAAAGTACGGCGAGCGGCGTTTGTCGTGGCCATCAGTTCTTATGGCCGCAGCCAGTTGTTTCGCTGGGTGGATCATTCGCACTGGGCAAAAGTAAACGTGGTGCATTGCGGCCTGGAGCGCAGCTTTCACGACGTGACGCCCGTGGCCGTGCCTTCCGTGCCGCGTCTGGTTTGCGTCGGTCGCTTGTGTGAGCAAAAGGGCCAGTTGCTGTTACTGGAAGCCGCGCGCATCCTCGCCGCGCAAGACGTGGAGTTCGAGATCGTACTGGCCGGCGACGGGGAAATGCGTGAGCAAATCGAAGCCTTGACTACACAGTATGGCTTGCAGTCGAAGGTTCGCATTACCGGCTGGATCAGCAGCGACCAGGTGCGCACGGAAATTCTTGCCGCACGAGCCCTGGTATTGCCCAGTTTTGCCGAAGGTTTGCCGGTGGTCATCATGGAAGCCATGGCGTTGCGCCGACCGGTGTTGACGACCTACGTGGCGGGCATTCCCGAGCTGGTGCGCCAGGGCGAGAATGGCTGGCTGTTTCCCACGGGCGAAGTGGAGGAGCTGGCAGCGGCGATGGCGGACTGCCTCGCGCAACCTGTCGAGGTGTTGCAGCGGATGGGCGAAGCGGCCCGGCAGCGGGTGGTGGAACGACACGACATCGATACCGAAGCAGCCCGGCTGGCTGACTTATTCAAGGCACAAGCATGATCACGTTATTGGGTTGGCTGTTCAGCGCGCTGCTGGTGCTCATCATCCTGCCGGTGCTGGTGTTGTTTGCCCAGGTGCTGCTGGCGTGTCTGCCTGCGCGGTCTCGTTCGTCGACACCAGGGCCGCGCCCCCGGTTAGCGGTGCTGGTGCCGGCGCACAATGAATCCTCGCTCATCGTTGCGACGCTCAACAGCATTCTGCCGCAGTTGGTAGAAGGTGATCGCCTGTTGGTGGTGGCGGACAACTGTTCTGACGACACCGCAGCGCTGGCCCGTGCGGCGGGTGCCGAGGTGGTGGAACGCAGCCATGAGCAGCAGCGTGGCAAGGGGTATGCGCTGGACTTTGGGGTGCGTCATCTGGCGAGCGATGCGCCGGAGATCATGATCATCGTCGATGCCGATTGCCTGGCGAGTGACGGCTCGATAGAGCGTTTGGCGATGTGCTGCATCCACTCGGGGCGGCCAGCACAGGCACTGTATTTAATGCATGCTCCAGCGGGTTCCGGGCTGAAAGTGCAGCTTGCCGAATTTGCCTGGTGTGTGAAAAACCGGGTGCGATCGCAGGGTTGGGCCCGGCTTGGCCTGCCTTGTTCACTAATGGGCTCGGGGATGGCTTTCGTCTGGAAGGACCTGGCTTTGATCGATCTCGCCAGCGGCCATATCGTTGAAGATCTGAAGATGGGCCTGGATTTCTGCCGAAGCGGCAAGCCGCCCTTGTTTTGCCCCGATGCGCTGGTGAGCAGTTATTTTCCGCGCAGTGATGAAGGCTTGAGTACTCAGCGCAAGCGTTGGGAACACGGCCATCTGGGAGTCATTCTGGGTGATGCGCCAAAGTTGATGGTGGAGGCGATCAGCCGGGGTAACGGAGGTCTGTTGGCGATGACGCTGGATTTGCTGGTGCCACCGCTGGCCTTGCTGACGTTGCTTCTGAGCGTAGTTTTTACCCTGTCATGGCTGGCATTTTTGCTGGGCGCAGCCTTGGCGCCCGCGTTGATCTCCTCGGTCGGGATGGTCCTGTTGGGCGGGGCTGTCCTGCTGGCCTGGAGCCGGTTCGGTCGTGGGATCATCCCTTTTTCAACCTTGTTGTATGCGCCGTTCTACGCATTGAAAAAAATCCCCCTGTACATCGGCTTTGTGCTCAAGCGACAAGTCGAATGGGTGCGTTCGAAGAGAGATGACAATTAATGCACGCATTGTCCTGGCAACAGCGCTGGCAATCGATTACCCGCAAGCTCAGGGTGATCAGCGACATTGATGATGAACAACGATTGATTGAGGCGTTGTCCAGACCTGACGCGACGACAGTGCTCGGATTCGCCAATGCCCATGCCATGAACCTGGTGGCAGCCAATTCCGATTACCATCACGCGCTGCTGTCAGCGGACGTGTTGCTGCGCGATGGCTCCGGGCTGGCCATCCTGTTTCGTCGTCTCGGTCTGGAACCGGGGCTGAATATGAACGGCACCGATTTCATCCCCAAATTGCTGGCTGCGTACAAGGGCCGGCGCGTGGCTTTCTGGGGCACTGAAGAGCCTTTTCTCACCCAGGCAGTGCGGCACAGCGAAGCGCAGTTTGCGGTCAACGTTGTCTCGGCTCACCATGGCTTCGCGCCAGTGGATACCTACATCAACCTCGCCCGGGAGTTTCAGCCGGAACTGGTGGTGCTGGGGATGGGCATGCCCAAGCAAGAAGCCGTTGCTGCCAGGCTGGCCGACAGCGGCGTGCCCTGTCTTGTCGTGTGCGGTGGGGCGATCCTGGACTTTCTCGGCGGCAAGGTGTCTCGCGCTCCGCAATGGGTGCGTCGTCTCGGCTGTGAATGGGTGTTCAGACTCATCACTGAGCCAAAACGACTTTTTCGTCGTTATGTGATGGGTAATCCGCTGTTTCTATTACGTACTTTGATCTTCAGGCAAGCGTGACGCAGCCGCTCTTTTGATACCCCGCTAAAGCTTTTCCGGCGCCATAAAAACAGCGTCTGAAATATCTTGCAAAACTTCGGTGTTGCACCTTTACTCAGGTTGAAGTTTCGACTTGACGGGTGTGCTGTGGGCTATTTGCTTCATTAAGATTGGCGTCAACAAAATGCTGTCAGGCCATCTTGAGTTCCAGGGAGGGAGTTGCGTTTTTTTCGCAAGAAGGAAGGTGACAGGCTCAACGTGGGCGGCGGATTGTATCGAGGTTGTAATATCCGCACGCAGTGAACAGTGCACTCAGCTGTCGTGCTTTTATTTCGAGTCTTTGGTGTATTGATTTGAAACTCAAATGGCCCTTCCTTGAATTGTGTTAATAACCAAATGAAAGAATACATAGCAGAATTGATGCGTCAGTTATTAACTCCTTCGATGCGATTTGAGCTAAGGAAAGCTGTCGCCTGGCTGCGGGATATCCTGGGGCGCGCCTGTTTTTGGCGCTGGGAAATTGTCAGGTTCAAACTGCGGGAAGACAGCCTCTACGACATTCTC
Organism: Pseudomonas sp. SJZ080; assembly: GCF_007828295.1. Lineage (NCBI taxonomy): Bacteria > Pseudomonadati > Pseudomonadota > Gammaproteobacteria > Pseudomonadales > Pseudomonadaceae > Pseudomonas > Pseudomonas sp. SJZ080. The sequence goes on along the minus strand of NZ_VIUK01000007.1, from coordinate 233,665 downwards.
TATGTGGGCAGGAAAACACAACGGGAATTTGTGAAGGTTTTACTGGGCGTTCAATCTCAAGCGGTTGAGAGCCATTTGAAGGTGGGCAAGTCAGACCGGACAGTGGTGGTCAGCGAATTGCCGACCCCGGGGGCATTGTATGTGCCTCAGTACCTGAGTGCTGTCGTGCCGCTGAGCAGGTCAATCGACGAGATCACCGCGAGATACAACACCGAGTTGCGCCGCAGTCTGCGCAAGAACCGTCTGCGCTACCGCATGAAGCAAGCGTTGAACGATGACGAGATTGAAACGGCAGACCGGGAAATGCTTCAACCTTATGCCGCGGCCCGGCATGGTTCGGCCGCCTCGCAAATTGAAGCGCGCGAAGTTCACCGGGTGGCAAAAGTTGCCGGGCGACTCGATCTGGTGCTGCTGGAAGACGAGATTGTTGCATGCCATCTTGGCTGCGTAGTCACCCGGGCAGGTAAGCGCTATTGGAGTACTGTGCGCTTCGGTTACCCGGATACAGTGTTTTCGGATACAAAGAAGTTGCGCGAAGTTAACGCCATCACCACGTTCATGGCGCTGGAGTGGGCGATTGAAAACGGCTTTGACTATTACGACATTGGAACTTGCCTGGCACGCCCGGACGACGGACTTCTCGAATGGAAAAGAAGACGCGGTGGCGATGTCGATACGCTGGGTAACCACGGTTATTTGTTTGTTCAACTGCCCAGGGTGGGCGCGGCGCAGTTTCTCTGGGAAGCGCCACTATTTGCTGTAGAAGGCAAAAACCTGACACTGCATCTCGGGTTGCCGGACGGTCCGAGTGATGAGGAAGTTGCCAGTCGATATCGCGAAATGGGTTTTGGTGGGCTTTTCAAAATATACCTCCATTGTGCCAGGGTGCCGGGAGAGCAACTTCTCGACACTTTGCGCAGTCGTTACGCTCATTTGAAGTCGCCCCCTGTTCTGGAAAGTATCGTTTCCACCTGATCACGTCATTGCATTTAAAAATCAGTTTCAACCAATAACGTTTGTTGCCGTTTATCCATATCTGGATGGGGTGCCTATGTCTCAATTTAATTCATTGACGAGTGGCGGCCAATCGAAGTGGAGCCTTGCTGCGTATAAGCACCTTTTCAACACTCGGGTCATACGGACGCCGTCGCGGCCCCTGCAGAGCCAGGCCGTGAAAACCTGGGAAATTGCCCCGGGCGAAATTGCGATGGCTCCGCCCGCTTTCCACCTGCCCAACCAGCTCGAGCGTGTGACGGGGTGGGCCGAGGCGCTGTTTTATCCTCACGAGCATCCTCGACGCACAATGGAAGGTATCGGTCGTGTGGAACACAGTCCCACCCGAGGTTACTTGCTGAAGGATGCCTGGTTGATCGATGGCACGCTCTACAAAGGCAATGCCAAGTCGTGGTTGACCCCTGGTTCTGGCCGGTTACCGGGGATTCACGTAGAAAACGAAATCGATCGCGGCGCGTTGTATTGCACGGCGGGGGGCAACAAATGGTTTGGCACCTGGCTGATGGATGATTGCCTGACCTATCGATTGGCCAGCGACGAAGGTGTGCCGGTGACCACGGCACCCTTTGCCGCGAATGCTTCCATCGCCAGGAACGGCATACTTCATGCCCCCGGTTACGAGAACTGGCTGGACATGAGGCCAGTTCGTCTACGCGATGCATTTTTCCGTGAACTCGTGATCTTTGACGATCTGAGCCAGAATCGGCACAAGCACCTGCGTTTCCGGGCGATGGGTGAAAAACTGCTGTCGCACGTTAACGTCAGCGCTCATCCGGGCGTATTCATCCTGCGCGGTGGCAAGGGTGAGCTGCGATTGCTGCACAATGAGAGGGCGCTTGCAGAACGTTTGCGTGACCGTAGGGGGTTTCGCATTCTCGACCCGGCGACATCCGATGTTCCGACCATCGTCGCGGCCTGTGCCGGGGCGAGAACCGTGATAGGGATCGAGGGGAGTCATCTTATCCATGGGGTTAACGTACTTCCCCCGGGTGGTTCGCTGCTCGTTTTGCAGCCGCCTGATCGTTTTGTCTGTTTCTTCAAGTACCTGACCGATCGTGATCGGCAGAACTTTGGTTTTGTGGTCGGTACGCCGTCGGGAAGTGGTTTCACCATCGACCCCGATGAAGTCGAGCGCACGCTGGATCTCTTTCCGTCATCGTACGGCGAGGTGTAGGCGCAGTCGGTCGACGTTCGATTGCTCGTGAGGCCGTTAACGATATCGCGTGTAACCCGGGTAAACGCGGTGGTCGGTCGTCCATCGCGAGCAAGCTTGCTCCTACAGTTTCATTACCTGACAGACATTCACGACGCACTAGTAGGCTTGTTTGCCGGAGAAGGCAGATACCGTTCGTAAAAGAATGATGAAGTCGAGCCAGAGCGACCAGTTGTTGATGTACTCGATGTCTGAGTCAACCCGCCGAATCATTTGCTCTATATCTTTCGTTTCACCGCGAAGGCCACGTACCTGAGCCAGGCCGGTGATGCCCGGTTTAATGTTGTGACGTGCAAAGTAGCCCGAGACATCGGGTGAGTACTGCACGTCGTGTTGAATCGCGTGCGGACGAGGGCCTACCAGCGACATTTCTCCCATCAACACGTTGAACAACTGCGGCAGCTCATCCAGGCTGGTTTTGCGAATAAAGGCGCCCACCCTGGTCACCCGTGGATCATTCTTTTGGGCCTGCTTGACGGTGCCGTCTGGCGATTGATGGACCACCATGCTTCTGAACTTCCAGATCCGGAAAACTTCGCCACTCCACCCCATGCGTTGTTGGCGAAAGAACACAGGGCCGGGGCTATCGATCTTGATCGCAAGGGCGACAAGCACCAGCACTGGCGCGGCAAACAGCAGGATGAGAAAAGCCCCGACCTTGTCTTCGAGATTCTTCAGGAACAGTCGCATTCCCATCAGCGGCGTTTCGGACAAGGTCAGCACGGGAATGCCGGCAATCTCGCGAACGCTGTGGTTGATCAGCTTCAAGGCGAAAATGTCAGGCACCCAGTTAACCCTGACGTGTTTGTCGAACAGACTTAAATAGACCTTCTGGATAACTTCGGAGCCACCGACAGGGGTCACAAAATAGACCGTACGAATGGCGTGTTTGACGACCAATTCATCCAGATCAGAAACATTGCCCAGTATCGCCAGGCGTGGTGCACCTTCCAGGCCTTCCTTTCCCCGGTCATCGTCCGCGCCAATCAATACACAGCCGACGATGCGTTCGCCGAGCCAGGGGTTGTTGCTGATTTTCTTGTGGAGGTAGCTGGCCAGCTCGCCCGAGCCAATGATCAGCGAATTTTCCAGTTGCGTCGGGTGAGTCAGAAACTTCTTCTGCATTTCCCGTGTGGCGAGGTGCAAAAACAACTGGGCAAAGTAGCCAAGAACAAATAACTCCCCAACCAACAGCCGCGAATACCGTTCGCTTGTTTTGGTCAGGAAAGCCATGGCCACGAGAAAGCCGAAGGTCGCGGTCCACGCCTTCAGAAGCTTGAAAGCTTTGACGGTAAAACCGACATTGCTGCGATAAATAGCGTAATGGTCGTACACGACGGCCAATGCCCCAAGCAGGAGCAGGAGCAGGATGACGTAATCCTGGGAAATGAAGCCGATATGATAATTGATCAAAAACCACGCGACACCGGTTACCGCAACGCAATCGAGACCGGCCTGAATGACAATACTGGTGCTGCTTCTTCGCTGGAGAACGGAACGCGTGCTGTTGGGCTCAAAAATCATTTTCAGACCTCATTTGCTTTCCCTTGCGCTCGATATGACAGGATTCAGGTCAAACAGCCCTAGCTTGAGAGCCCAAGCGCCACTGACAAGTTACTCATACTTGTGACAGGTATCCACCCTCCAATGTGTAAAACTGGTGAGACGATGACGGGTGCTATCACTTTAGCAGCACTGTGCAAATATTCACTGAATCGCTACGGTTTCATACAACATTCAAGCCAAAAAAAGAAGCTGGCAGGAGAGGCCGATCAAACACGGGGGGACTCATTCGCAGCGCGCTGGTGCGAGCATGTTTGATCAGGAGTCTTGGGGAAGGTAACCCATGCGAGACAGACGTCGCGCAGGGCAGGGGTCAAGCGGCAGGGCGGGAACCGGGGTCCCCGTTTTCACAGTGTCGATCTGGTCAGACCGTTGTCAGTTATTCATCCCGTCTTCGATGGCGATGCCTTGCGCGCGCATCTGCTTGATCAGTTCTGAACGGGTGCCGGGGAGGTTCAGCATGGTTGTTGCCCGCAGGGCCGCCACTTCTTCCGCACTGTAAGGTTGATAGTCCGCAGGCGTGCTTTTGCCCGCCATGCCGTCTGCACGCATCAGCCAGTTCAGCAGGTCGGCCAACTGCGCGTTGTCCAGCGCGGACTGCGACATGCCGGGAACACGCACAAGAAACTCGCGCCCGCCCGGCACCTTCAGAAAGTTGCCGACAAATCCCGCCATCCGCGGTGTGTCATTGGCGGGGGAACCCATGCCATTGCCCAGGTGGCAACCGGCGCATTGCAATTGGTAGTTCACGCCAACGCTGTAGCCGGCCTGGGCTATCGGTTTCTGCAACTCTTCGTTACCTGGCGCATGACGCTGCGCCGGGTCGGGGATGGCTCTGGCATGAACGAGCGGGGCGGTCATGGCGCAGACAAGACCGAGGATGAGCAACCTACTCATGACAAACACCTCTGAGATAGCTGTACCTGTGGAAGCGAGCCTGCTCGCGATGGACGTGAACGATGACGCGTGGTGCCTGGAAAAATGCGTTGAATTCGAATTCATCGCGAGCAGGCTCGCTGCAACAGCGTTCGCCAAAAAAACCGCCGATTGCGCGAACAATCGACGGCCACTGCGCGTTAAACCACGACGCCACGAATAACCGAAACGGTGCAGTGATAGATGTGCGATTTGGCGGCCAGGCACCAGTTCACATCGTTGTTGTTGAACGGGCGATAGGCCGGTTCTTCACTGTCGTTACGGGTGCAGGCGCACTGGGCGCAGCTCTGTTTACCGCAGCAATCGTTGTACGAAATGATGTAGTCCTTGCCGTCGGCCGGGTTGCGGCAGGTGCCGATCCAGGTGACTTGCGACGCTTCGGTGCCCGGCGGGCAGGACGTCACCGACCCCCCACAACAGCTGCACAGAAAGCCGTCGATCGAACAGTAGCGCCAGTAATCGCAGCTGTTCGGATCTCCCGGGTCACCGGCCTTCGGGTTGTCTGCGGCCAAGGCTTTGCTGGTACGGTCCAGCGGCAACAGCAGGGGGAGCGCGGCGCCCGCGACCATCAGGGAACCCATGCGCGCCAGCAGTTTGCGACGCGAGGTGGTGTCGGCCACTCGACGGGTCGAGCGTTCGAACAACAGATCCAGCAGTTTCATAAGAGTCTCCCTGCCTTAATCAATGGCTATGGCTATGGCTATGGCCGTGGCTGTGGTCGTGTGCGGGCGGCTGGCTGTTCAGGTATTCCTGCAGCGTGGCGCTTTTCAGGTGCTCGACTTCGAACAGGCTGTCCAGGTGCTCGCGGGAATTGACCAGGCCTTTGGCGCGCAAGGTGCCGGTTTTATCGATCAGGGCGGCGTACGGCAGCTTGCCGATCTGATAGGTCATGCCGACTTCCGGCCCGACGACATACGTGGCGTCCTCCAGTTTGTGTTCGCGGATCAGCGCTTGCTGGGCGTCCATGTCGCCGTCGCTGATGAAAACCACGTCGAGGCGATTCGCCTGTTCCCTGGCAATAGACTTGATCGCCGGCAGCAGGGATTTGCAGATCGGACAGGTCGGCGAAAGGAAAAACAGCAGTTGGGATTTTTCACCGGCATAGCCGAAGTTGACCGGGCGGCCGTGACGGTCGGAAGCGGTGACTTGCGGCGCGGCTTCGTTGACCGCCACGCCTTTGTCGACCATCAGCGCACCGGCCGGCGCCAGGCGCCCGTGCAGCACACCAATCTGCCGGACCAGGCCCATGACGACAAACGCCACGGCCACCAGCAGTACCCAGAGCAGAACGTTGGAAACGATTAAGCCTTCCATTGATCACCTACCAATCAGTTTGAACAGAAGAGGGGAGTTGGCCAGCAAGCCATCGGCTGCGGCGTAAATCAGCAGCGCGACAGCGCTGGCGGCAACGGTGACGAAGCCGTCGAAAAAACCAAGGTCGCGGGCGACGGGCAACACGCTGGCCAGCAGCGCCAGACCCACCAGCGCGCTGTTGCGCAGCAGCAGCACCGGACGCAATGGCTGCGCCTGGTCCGGGCCGGCACAACCGCAGTCGATGTCGCGGCGCCCGCGCCACAGGTTGATGGCGATGGCGGCGGCGTACAGCGCGATCAGGCTGGCGGCACTGAGCGCCGCCCACGAACGGCAGGCCGGCACCAGCAGTGCAAAGGCGATCGCCAGTTCAATCGCCGGAATGACTCGGGCGCCAGGGCGCACGAGCGCGTCGGGCAGGAGTTGGTAGTCGGCCAGTTGCCTGGCAAAACGTGCCGGAGCGCGCAACTTGTGCGTCGCGGCACTGGCCAGCAACACTGCAATGGCGAGCGCGCTGGCAATGATGAAGATCGGATCGATGTGCATGGCCGAACCTCGTTTAGTAGCTCATGACCTGAGTCGCGGTTTTGGCGACTTTCGGCATGCTGCCAGTGAGCTTGTTGGTCTTCAGATCGAAAATCTGCAACCCGCCCTCGATGTCGGTACCCAGCAACAACGGCTTATCGTCACCGGTGGCCTGCATGCTCCACACCGGCACCGGTGCTTCCAGGGTCGCTACTTTCTTGTGGGTTTTCAGATCGAATGCCCAGATCAAAGGGCTCGGGTCTTCCCACTTCATCGGTTCGTGCGCGTCGTGCATCAGCACGTACAAGCGGTTCAGCTTCGGCGCCACGGCCATCAGTTGCCAGCCACCGGGTGCCCAGCCGGCTTTCTTTTCCTCGTCGCTGGTCAGCGACCACGACGGCAGGATTTTCGGTGCATCGGCAGAGAAGTCCACCGGGCGCACGGTGCCCGTCGTGGTGGTGAAGTAGTAGGTGTCGCCGATGTTCACCGCGCGCTCATTGAGCTTTTCAGCATTGGGGTCGAAGAACGGCGTGCGGCTGCGCGCGGTTTCCTGGCCCTGATCGTTGAGCGTGATCACCTGCAGGCTGCCATCGCCGCACAACGAGGCGAAGCGGCGATTGCCGATCGGGTAGTTGAGAACGCAACCGGGAATCGCCAGTTCGGCGGCGACGGACTTGGCCTGGGTGTCGACCACGGTCACTGAAGTCGACGGCGTGAAGTTGTAGACGTAGACGAAGCGGTCATCGCCGCTGGTCTTCAAACCGTAGCGCTGGGTCAACGATTCGGCGCGCTTGGTCGGAATCAACAGCTCCCAGGCCGGCGACAGGGTCGAACTGTCCCAAGCGGTCAACACATCCGTGCGCGTGCCACGGGTGCCGCGTGAGTAAAAGATGTCGGCGCTGTAGAGGGTTTTCTGATCGTGACTGAGTGTCGAAGGCGCCGCAAAACCGGTGGGTACCATGCCGAGGATGCGTTTTTTGTCGGGGTCGACCACGGTGACGCGGCCCGCCACGAAGCTTTCGAATTCGACGTCGACGATGAACGCGCGATGGACTTCCGGTGGAAATGCCAGAACGGTCTGGCCGATCGTGTCAGCGGGCAGATCCGCGCTGGCATTGTTCAAACCCAGTACCAGCAGGCTGAGACTCAGCGCTGACTGTACGGTGATCCTGGTGGCTCGCATTAGGGGAACTCCCTGAATTATTGTTCACGCAAATCGCGGGTGCATTGGCAGATTTTTGCAGTTCGATTCTGCCTCGCTGGCCGAGGGGGTGAATTGCTGTGGCTGCCAAGCGTTTGTGTGTCTGTGCCAGTCTTTAAAACCGGGCTGCAAACACCGCAATTTCAGGCGAAAACCGTCCCTGTAGGAGCCGGCATGCTGGTGTTGGCGATGTCGAAGACGCCATCGTCAGCAAGCTTGCTCCTACGAAAAACGGTTTGTGTCAGGAAGGCTTTGCGAGGGGAAGGGAGAAGGTGAAAACAGCGCCGCAGGGCTCAAGGTTTTGCGCCCAGATATCGCCACGGTGACGGCCGATGATGTTTTTGCACAGCGCCAGCCCGATGCCGTTGCCGCTGACCTTGGAGGAAAAGAAACCGTCGAAGAGCTTCTCTTGCGCCTGAGCCTGAATGCCGCGACCGCAGTCCTCGATGCGCACCAGCGCCAGCTGATTTTCGGCGCTGGCCTGAATCCGCAGCACGCGCCGTTCGACCGGCAGGTCGCTCATCTCTTCAATCGCGTTGAACGCCAGGTTGAGGATGACCTGACCGATCAGCACTTTTTCGCAGCTCACCAGCAGCGGCGCCGGGCTGGCGACAATGTCGACGCGGACCTGACTCGGGTCGGCGCGCAGGCTGATGAAATAGCGGATTTCGCGCAGCAACTCATTGAGGTCGATCCGCTCTTCACTTTGCTCCAGCTTGACCACGTAATCGCGCACGCTCTTGATGATCAGCGACGCATGCTCGATTTGCCGCACGGCATTTTGCAAACCCCAGGCGACCCCCTGATCAGTGGCCTGCGCTTTGTTCAGGCGAATCACCGCACCTTCGATGAAGTTGCGGGTGGCGGCCAGCGGTTGACTCAGCTCGTGGGCAATCGCCACGGCCATTTCGCCCATGGCGTTGTAGCGGGCCAGGTACTCGAGTTTTTGCTCGCTGACACGCCGCGCTTCTTCGGCGCGCACTTGCTCGGTGACGTCGCGAAACAGCAGCAGATGGCCCACCAGATCGTCTTCAATTTCGATAAAACGACACGTCGCCTCATGCCAACGCCACTCACCGTCGCGGCGCTGCACGTGGTAGTGCACGCTGAACGGTGCATGCTCCAGTGTCTCGCTGGCCAGCTGTTGCAACAAACGCTGGCGTGAATCGTCGTCGCACCATGACAGGAAATTTTCGCCGATCAGCGCGTGTTCTTCGCTGTTGAGCAAATGCGCGCCGGAGTCGCTGATAAAGCGGATATCACCCTCAGGACCGAGCACCGCAACCCCCTCGGCCAGGTCCTGCATGAACGCCTTGAGCCGACTCTCGAAACGCTTGAGGTCGCGCTTGACCTTGTCTTCCCTGGAGATGTCGCGGAACTGCACCATCAACACATCGCGGCCTTCCAGATGCACCAGGGTCGCGACCGCCTCGGACAGAATTTCCACCCCCTGCTTGGAGCGATAACACCATTCGATGGCGCGCTGGCCCGTGCGTGCAGCGCCTTCCAGCCAGCGCAAACCCACCGAACGCCGGTACTTGGGGGCATCGCGGGTCATGTCGGGGGCTTTGAGCGGCGTCAGTTCTTCCAGGGTGAAACCGAGCGCGTCCAGGGCGGCGGTGTTGGCCCAGAGAATCTCCTTGCTCTGAGCATCGTGAAGAATGATGCACAACGGCATGGCTTCGACGAGGGTGAAAAAGTCGTGCGGTTTTGGCAGGTACATCGCGCAGCCCAGAGGAACCGGTGAAAGGGAAGTATGGCGTTTTATACCGTCTTGCGCGTGGGGATGCGCTCAGAAGTAACCGGGGGCGGTCTAGGGGATTTCTTTAGCCAAGTGGCTGCACGCACCAATGGTGGCGACCCGCTGCGGTATTTACACTGACCCCATCAGCGGTCGCCACTCCGCCGGGCAGGCTCCGGCTAATACCGGGTGGTTGATGTATTGCAGGCCCGCGGCGGTGACATCGACACCGAATGCCGCGAAGGCATCTGCGGCCTGCGCATCGTCGAGGTGCGGGGGACGGCGTGCCTGAGCATCGCGACAACGGTTCGTCGAACAAGGAAAAGGCGTCCGGCAAGGCGATGCGCGCCTGCGTTTTTCGCGCTGTTTCCGCTTGTCCGGTATTGGACATCCAACGCAAGGAAGGCTGGCAAGCCAGCGCGGGAGCCTGTTGAATAGCGCTTCGGCTGCCGTCAAGGGAGGAGACAGCCAGGTACGTAATATTTGCCGAACCGCTCGACGAAGCGGTCGAAAAATAACAATAAAACAGGCGTGAGGCTTTGCAGTGATGATGACTTCTTCGGCGGTTCGCAATGAGGCGTTCGAAAGCTGGTTGAGCCAGGTCAACCAGGCCTGTGGGCGTTTCGATGCCAGGGCCCTGGATACGGATTTTTACGGTGAGCTGGCGGAATACCGCAGCGGCGCCATCAACCTCAGTGTCGTCGACATGGCGCACGTGCACCTGTATCGCACCAGCAAAGACGTCAGCGTCAGCCGCGACGGCCACTATTACGCGGTGTTCCAGATGCGCGGCAGTTCACAGCTGGAACAGGGTGAAAATCGCGCTCGACTGGGGGCGGGCGACATCGCCCTGATCGATGCCTGCCGCCCAAGTGACATGACGTACAACGAGGATTCCCGGCAGCTGTCGCTGATTCTGCCGCGTCAGGTGGTTGAGCGCGGTTCGCACTTCAACGGGGTCAACTGCGCCACCCGAATCGCGGCCCACACACCACTGGCGGCGATGGCCAACAAGCTGGTCATGGACACCCGGCAGCAGGAAGGCCTGGACATGCAGGAGAGCGAAGCGGTGCTCGATGCCCTCGTCAGCCTGCTGTCGCCGGCGATCAGCGCCCGCGACAACGGCGGCGATGCCCACGAGCGGCAGTTTCGTAAGGTCATCGCCTACATCGACGAACACATCAGCGCCGAAGAGCTATGCCCCGAGCTGATCGCCCGGGAGGTGGGGGTTTCTGTGCGGGGGTTGTACCGGATGTTCTCCAAGCGCGGCCTGGTGGTGGCGCAATACATCAAGCATCGGCGCCTGGATTTCTGCGCAGAAAACCTGCGCCGCTCCCACGTCGAGCAGAAGCTTTCGGCGCTGTGTTACGCCTGGGGCTTTTCCGATTCCAGCTACTTCTCATCGGCGTTCAAGTCGCGCTTCGGTGTGTCGCCGGGGGCGTATCGCAAGCGCTATAGCCAGAACTGACCCGACGCAACCTTGTAGGGGCCGGCTTGCTGGCGATGGCACCTTTGAGTCTTGCATCGTCAGCAAGGATGCCTTCGCCAGCAAGCCGGCTCCCACAGGGGGCGCGCGCATGAGCCTTAATGCCGCGCCGGCTCTTCCGTCGGCAGGTGCAACACCTCGCGCACCAGCATCGCAATGCTGGTCACGCCCATCTTTTCCTTGATCCTGGTCCGGTGCACATCAACGGTTTTCACGCTGATGTTCAGCTCCCGGGCGATGACCTTGCTCGCCTTGCCATCGATCACCAGCATCAACACTTCCCGCTCACGACTGGTCAACAAGGCCAGTTTGCTTTGCAGGTTCTGGCGTTGCTCCTGATCGGCCTGGGCATGCACGGCCGTCTTCAGCGCCGCCTGAATGCGGTCGATCATTTGTTGCGGGTTGTACGGCTTCTCGACGAAATCCAGCGCACCGTTCTTCATCGCCGTCACTGACATCGGAATGTCGCCATGCGCGGAGACGAAGATGGTCGGCAGGGTACTGCCGCGCTGGTTGAGGATTTCCTGCAGTTGAAAGCCGCTGGTCTCCGGCATGCGCACGTCCAGCACCAGGCACGCCGGTTGCCTGGGGTCGTACTGGCTCAGGAACTCTTCAGCGCCGGCAAAGCATTGCGCCTGCACACTGACCGACTCCAGCAACCAGGCCAGCGAAGTGCGCAAATCCTTGTCGTCATCAACGATATAAACAATCGGTTTGCGGGTTTCCATCAGGGACTGCCACGAAAATTTCTAATTATTGTTTTCGCACGCGTGCACGCTGCGGCGGACATCGGCGCCGGTGTTGACGCCAATCAGCAGAATACCCACTGCGGCGGGCCCTGACGATAAAGAAACCACCTAGTCGACTAGCGGAAAGCCGACCTCGGCATGGGGATCGTCAGAATGGTTGTGCGCCGCGCCGGGCCTTAGTCTTGTTCCATAACCTGCGGGCCGCCAACGGGCGGCCCTCCTGAAGGAAGGGGCACCGACATGGCCGACCTGAGCCAGCAGCAAATCGACTTTCGCAACGCCATGGCGCAGTTGCCGGCGGCGGTGAATATCATCACCACCAATGGCCCCGGTGGATGCTGCGGCATCACCGCCAGCGCCGTGTGCTCGGTGACGGACTCGCCGCCGACCGTGCTGGTGTGCGTCAACCGCAACAGCGCGACCCATGATGTGTTTCGTACCAACGGCCTGCTGTGCGTCAACGTGCTGAGCGGCGAGCAGGAAGAGCTGGCCCGGCACTTCGCCGGCATGACAAATGTGTCGATGGAAGAGCGTTTCGCCTGGGATCTGTGGGACGGTGGCGACACCGGCGTGCCGGTGCTGCGTGATGCGCTGGTGCAGCTGGAAGGGCGGATCAGCGAGTGCAAGGAAGTGGGGTCGCATTCGGTGATGTTTGTCGAATTGTCGAAGGTTGGCGTGCGTGGGGAGGGGGATAGCCTGGTGTATTTCAACCGGGTATTTCATCGGGTTGAGCATGCTGTGGTGGCGTGCTGAAAGATCGCGTTATCGAGGGTGGAGTGTCAGGCGAGGTCGATGTTGCCTGTGATGGCCTCTTCGCGAGCAAGCCGGCTCCCACATTTGTCCGAGTTGCCTGGACGGACGCGGTCATTGTGGGAGCAGGCTTTGCACGCGATGGCGGAGTAACAGGCTACATCACTCTCAGATCCGAAAACTCCCCACCAACTGATTCAGCCGCCCAGCCTCCCGCTCCAGCTCGGTACACGCCCGCAACGTCGATTGCAGGTTCTCCACCCCTTGCTGGTTCAGTGTGTTGATCTCGGTGATGTCCACGTTCAACGCCTCGACCACCGACGTCTGCTCCTCGGTTGCCGCAGCCACTGACTGGTTTACATTGTCGATCTCACCAATACGCTGGGTTACGCTGCCCAGCCGTTTGCCGGCGAGGTTGGCGATGCTGACGCTTTCCTCGCTGTGCTGCTGGCTCTCGGTCATGGTGGTGACCGATTCACGGGCACCGACTTGCAGTTCTTCAATCATCTGCTGGATTTCTGCCGCCGACGTCTGCGTGCGCCCGGCCAGGCTGCGCACTTCATCGGCAACCACCGCAAAGCCACGACCCGCTTCACCGGCCCGTGCGGCTTCGATCGCTGCGTTGAGCGCCAGCAGGTTGGTCTGCTGGGAGATGCCCTTGATCACTTCGAGGATCTGCCCGATGTTCACGGTCTTGCTGTTCAGCACTTCGATGTTGGCGCACGAGGCGCTGATTTTGCCGGACAGTTCGTTCATCACCTGAATCGTGCGCTCGACCACCTGACGCCCGTCTTCGGCTTGTTGGCGCGCGGCGGAGGCCTGCTGTGAGGCATCGGAGGCGTTGGTCGCGATTTCCTGGGCGGCGGCGCCCAGTTCGTTGATGGCCGCCGCCACGCTGTTGGTGCGGGTCGATTGCTCATCGAAGTTGTTCATCGACGAGTTGGTTGCCAGCAATACGCGTTTGGCACCTTCATTGACACCGAGCGCCGCCGAAGACACCTCGCGGATCGAGTGATGAATGCGCTCGACAAACCGGTTGAACGCGGTTGCCAGTTGACCGATTTCATCCCGTGATTGCACGGCCAGGCGTCGGGTCAGGTCGCCTTCGCCCAGGGAGATATCCTCCATGACCCGCGTCAGCAATTGCAAAGGCCGGGTGATGCGGTACGCCGCGTACCAGATCAACACCAGCCCGAGCAGCGCCGAACCGCCGCCCAGCAACAACTCCAGCGCCGTGCTTTGCACACCTTGCGCATCGAGTTGGCTTTGCAGTGCGGTCACTGGCGCCAGCAGCACGTCCTGCGGCACGCCGACCAGCACGCCCCACGGCACGGCACCGGCAATCGGCGCCAGCGGCTCGAGGACTTTGATCTGTTGCCGGTCGACGAACACCTTCGGCTGGCCCTGACGCAAGGTGTCCATCACCTCGGCATTGTCCAGCGGTTGGCCGAGGCGGCTGACGTCCTGGCTGTTGGCGGAAATGACGCCACGCGGGCTGACGATGCTGATCTGCCCGTTGCCGTCGAACAGCTGAAGCGCGCTGGCTTCGCTGTTCTGTTGCAGGGCAGCGAGGTTGATGTCCAGGCCGACGACGGCGATGACTTTGCCGTTGTCGATCAGCGGAAACGCAATGCTGGTCACCAGTTTGCGGCTGCCGGACGCCTCGTCGAAATACGGCTCCAGCACGCAGGCTTTGCGGCTGTCGCGGGCGCAGGTGTAGAAGGCGTTGTACGGCGCGCCGCTGGGCCCGGGCGCGGTGTTGGCGAGCAACGCTTCGTCACCGATCACCGCTTGCAGTTCGCCGGGTTTGCTTTGCACCCAGTACAGGGAAAAGCGCCCGGTTTCGTTGCTGCCCATGACGGCCTGATCGACGAAGCTGGCGTCGGCGCCGTCCAGGGCATCAGGTTCGAAAATGACATAAAGCCCGAGCAGGTCGGGCTTGTCGATCAGGGCCTGATGCAACTGGGTGCTCAGCGCCTGACGCAGTTGTGGGCGGGTCAGGTTGCCCTGGTGTTGCAACTGCCTGAGGTAAAGCAGATAGCGCGACAACCCTTGGCCATATTCGTGAGTCTGCATGAAGGTGCGTTGCACCTGCATCGCCTGCACCTTGCCCAGCGCCTGCATGTGTTCCTTGGCGGCATTGGCGAGCATTTCGCTGCTGGCACGGGCCACTTGCTGGCTGCTTTGATGGGTCTGGTACAGCGACAAACCCATCAGCAAACCCACCACCAGCAGCAGGCAAAGGCCGGCGAGCAGGGCGATCTTGCTCTGAATCGTCAGGAATTTCTTGTGCATTGGAAAGGCCCTTTTCCTTGAAAAGCAATGCCGCCGAAACGCGATCCCGTAGGAGCTGCCGAAGGCTGCTCCTACAGGGAGACGTGTATGGGGTTCTAATTTAGAAAGTGGTAGCGAAAATCACCTGGCTGTAGAGGTTCTTGTCGTTGTTGCCCAACTGCGTACCGCCCTGATCGGCGCTCTTGTCCGGCTGGAACAGACCGATCAGCGGCATTACGCTCAGGTGTTCGTTGACGTGCCATTCGGCGTACAGGTCAACCTCGTGACCATCGGTATTGCCCAGGTTGCGGTCGATGGTGTCGAAGTTGAAGTACATGGCGCCGACGGTCAGGTTCTCCAGTGGCGAGACAGTGAACTTGACGTTCTGGATGCGCGAGTTGGAGTTGAACGGACCGGCGTAGTTGCCCGCCACTTCGCCTTGGAACCAGGTGCCGAAGCCACGACTGAATCCGTAGAACAGCGTGTCATAGCCTTCCGAGAAACGGCTGTAGCGGTAGCTGACATACGGCGACCAGGCCACGTCGGAGAAGGTCCAGCCAGCTTCCAGATACCAGGCGTCTTCGGTCGAGGTGTGAGGTTTGTCCTGTTTGGCGTATTCGCCGGAGAGGAACAGGTCCTTGACCCCGGCGTTGCCGGTAGCACGCAGGCTGTAGGTTTTCATGCCGTCGCGTTCGAGTTGAGCAGGGGAGGCGAAATCTTCGTCGACATCGGTGGTGTCGATGTAGGTCAGGCCGACCGTGCCTTCTTCGGCGACGTGTTCGAGGGTGCCGACGTACATTTCGGTTTTGGCCTGAGCGCGGTTATCCGATTTCAACCACATCAGGTCGCCACGCCAACCTTCCTTGCCACCGATGCGCAACACGGCAGTCTCGTCGAACGCCTTGCGCGCGGCCAGCCAGTAGGCGCCTCCACGGTTGAATTCGCCGTCGGCCAGGCCTTTGCCCAGGTTGAGCGCATCACCATTAATCAGGAAGCCATCACCGACCACGATGTTCTGGCGTCCGAAGGACAGGTCGACGCCATCCTCGCCGAGCACGTCGAACAGCTTGCCCGAACGCCAGCCGAGGTAGGCGTCTTCGAATTTGGTGGTGCGTTCCGAGCCGTCGGTGAAACCCGCGGCATCGCCGTCGCCCCAGGTGCCGGAACTGAGCATATTCGCCGCGCCGTACGCGGTGCCCACGCCGGCCAGGCCCTTGTCGAAGCTCAGGCCATATTTGACGTAGCCTTCGCGCCACGATGAAGAACCCTGGTCGAGACGGCCGGACAGCGCATAGTTTTCCTGACTGTGGAAAATGCCGAAGACCGCTTCCAGCGTGGCGTTCAGGTGACTGTCGTCATCGGCGTAGAGTTCATACGCGCTGGCATGACCGGCACTGATCATCAGTGCGAGCGTAGAGAGACGAAGCAAGGGGGACTTGAGCATGGTGTGGCATCCGTTCTTGTTCTTGAGCGCAGGTTTGCGGTCTTTTTCGATACTAAGGCGCGGAACTTTTCCGGCCTTTTGTGTGGTTGCCAAAGAGTTGGCTGTGCTTGCCAAAATGCTCGGTTTGGCAGCCCCGCCAATACGACTGGCACGCAGGGCAAAACCTGCGCGTCACTGAGCGTCGACAATCCGTCTCAACCCTGCCGATGCTGCGCTGCGTCGGCGCTCCCGTGTTGGCGCTCTTCTGATGAGCGCAGATTTCAAGGTCGTTTTCCTATGGTCACCTCGCTGCGTTTGCTGCTTACCGGTTTGCTCTCGATCACCCTGGCGCAAGCCGCGCTGGCCACTGAATGCGCGCCCGATCAAGGGCATGGCGCCCAGGTGTTCGCCAATGAGTGCGCGGTCTGCCATTCGGTGACCAAGGGCATGACAGGGATGATGGGGCCGAATCTGGCGGGTGTGGTCGGGCGCAAATCCGGCTCGCTGGAAGGCTTCAACTATTCCCAGGCCATGCGCAACAAGGACATCGACTGGCAGGCCGAGAACATCGCGCAACTCATCGCCCAACCCCAGGCATTCGTGCCGGGGACCTACATGCCTTACATGGGCCTGGCGTCGGAGGACGATCGCCAGGCGGTGGTGTGTTTCCTCAAAGAACAACAGTAATCAGCCCGTTCTCCGGCTGAACAATGCGTCTGAACCAAAGGTGATTTATGAGCAACGTTGAAATCCTGCCGCAGGTTGCTGCATTTCTTGACCGCCGCCATGGCTGCTTCATTGACGGCCAGTGGGTGTTTGCCGAAGGACCGAGCATTGCCGTGGTCAACCCGGCCACCGGCAAAACCCTGTGCGAAACCCTGGACGCGCCGCTGGAAGTGGTCGAGCAAGCCGTGCAGTCGTCCCATAAAGCCTTCAAGTCCGGCGTGTGGTCGGGGCTGCGTCCGGCGGATCGTGAACGCATTCTGCTGAATTTCACCGCGCTGGTTGAGGCGCATGCCGAAGAGTTGGCGCAGCTGGAAACCCTGAGTCAGGGCAAGTCGATCAACATGGCCCGCGCGCTGGATCTGAACGCCACCGTGGAGTTCATGCGCTACATGTCCGGCTGGGCGACCAAGATCGAAGGGCAGACCTTTGACGTATCGATTCCGCTGCCGCCGGGTGCGAAATTCACGGCGTTCACCAAGCGTGAACCGGTAGGCGTGGTGGTCGGGATTGTGCCGTGGAACTTCCCGCTGTTGATTGCTGCCTGGAAGCTGATGCCGGCGCTGGCTACCGGTTGCACGGTGATCATCAAACCGGCGATGGAAACCCCGCTGACCGCCATGCGCCTGGCTGAACTGGCGCTGGAAGCAGGCATTCCGGCGGGCGTGTTCAACGTTGTGACCGGTGGTGGCGCTAATGTCGGCGGCGTGCTGACGGCGCATCCGCTGGTGAGCAAGGTGTCGTTCACTGGCTCGACCGCTGTCGGCAAAAGTGTCGGCGTGGCGTGCATGGAAAACATGACGCGTTTCTCGCTGGAGCTCGGCGGCAAAAACCCGATGATTGTGCTGGCCGATGCCGATATCGACAAAGCCGTCCAGGGCGCAATCCTCGGCGGCCTGCTGAACAATGGTCAGGTCTGTGCGGCAGCTTCGCGCTTTTATGTGCATCGCTCGATCCATGACAAATTTGTCGAAGGCCTCGCGGCAGCGGTCTCGGCGATGCCCATCGGCGCGGGCATGAATGGCGATGCTGCGATCAACCCGCTGGTCTCGCGCAAGCAGCAACAAAGCGTGCTCAAGCACATCGAACTGGCTCGCCGGGAAGGTGCGCGCGTGGTGTCCGGTGGCGAGTTGCTGGAAGGCGAGGGCTTTTATGTGCAGCCGACGATTCTGGCGGACATCGATCACAACATGGCGGTGGCCCGCGAAGAAGTGTTCGGCCCAGTGCTGGGGGTAATGCCGTTTGACGATGAAGACACCGTGATCGCCCTGGCCAACGATAATCGCTACGGCCTGGCCGCCAGCCTGTGGACCAATGACCTCGGCAAAGCCATGAACCTGGTGCCGCGCATCGAAGCCGGCACCGTCTGGGTCAATGCCCACGTGTTGCTCGACCCGGCGATGCCGTTCGGTGGCGTCAAGCAATCGGGCATGGGCCGCGAGTTCGGGCGTGCGGTGATCGAGGCGTACACCGAGCTGAAATCAGTGTGCATCGCCCACTGATTCACACGGCGGGTGCCGGCTTCGCCAGTTCGATACCCGCGGCACCCAGACGCTTGAGAATCTCGAACAGCAGATCGCTCTTGGTCACGCCGACAATTCGCGGGCTGCCGACATAGCCGGTGACGGTCAAGGTGATGCCTTCAGGCGTGAGTTTGCTGAAGCGCACCATCGGCGCCGGTTTTTCGAGAATGGTTTCGTGCTCGCAGTAGGTGTTGTAGAGCAGGTCTTTCACCTGTTCGGGGTCGATGTCCAGGGGAAAGGTGAGTTCGAGCGTCGCCACCCCTTGGGCGCTACCGCCCAGGGTCACGTTGCGCAGGTTCTGCGAGATCAGCTGCGAGTTCGGGACGATGACAATCGAGCGGTCACTGAGCTGGATTTCGGTGGCCCGCACGTTGATCCGGCGGATGTCGCCTTCGACCCCGCTGATGCTGATCAGGTCGCCGACTTTCACCGGGCGCTCGGTCAGCAGGATCAGGCCGGAGACGAAATTCTTGACGATCTCCTGCAAGCCAAAACCAATCCCCACCGACAACGCGCTGACGATCCAGGCCAGGTTGGTCCACTGCACGCCCAACGATGACAGTGTCATCAGGATGACCAAGGCATAGCCGATATTGGCGAACAGCGTGGTCAGCGAAGCACGCATGCCCGGGTCCATCTCGGTCTTCGGCAGGAACTCCTTGTCCAGCCAGCGGCCCAGCGTTCGTATCAGGTAAATGCCGATCAACAGAGCCAGTGTGGCATTGAGCAAGTGACCGGGGATGATGTTCAGTTTGCGCAGCCCGGCGCCGCCGAGAATGGAAAAGACGTTGGAGAGCAACTGCCCCAGGGTTGTACCGACACCTCCGACGAACAGGGTGATGATTGCCATCAGCAACAGACCCGCCCGGCCCACCCCCGAGAGAATGGTGGAGATCTGCTCCAGGCGCCGGTCTTCAATGCCCAGCAACTGTTTCAGCGACTTGCCGCTGGGACTTTTGACCGAAAACAGGTATTCGCACGCATCCTTGAAGCATTGCATCAGCAGGTAGAAACCGCAGAGCACGAGGAATCCCCAGACCAGTTCATACGTGACGAACCGGGCCAGGGACACGTACCCCGTCAACAGCGATAACAGTGATATCACGAGCGCGAGACTGGCGATTGTGTAGAGCACGCCAGCGAACGTCCGGCCTGCTTCGGGGGCTTCACCTGCAATGACGACGGCTCTTCGGACTCTGCCGGTGCGTACCAACATGTCCAGCAGGACAAACGAAACCACCAGTGCGACGATGCCTCGCCCGGCGATCACCAGGCCTCCGCTCATCCCCGTTACGTTGATGATCTGGTTCATTGTCACCAGAACCAACAGCGCGGCCGCCAGAATTCGGGGATAAGGTTTCAGTGACAACGCCACCAGGTCGGCGAGCGGCGGTAGCCGCCACGATGGGTGCTGCGTGGATAACAGGGCGCGACTCAGTGAGGTGATCAGGACGCAGGTGTAGGCGACTTTTTCGAACTCCTGGGAAAAGGTGGTCAGCATCGGTGTCAGTGGAGTCTGGCGCGTGAAGGTATAAAACAGCAGTTGCAGGGCGACGCCGACGGTCAATACGGTGGCCAGCACAGAAGCCAGCGCGAGGGAGCTTCGGCGCAGGCGTCCTTCCGGCATCCGGTGAATGCACAGCCAGGTCAGCCCGCGTTCGGCGAGCCGGCGGCCGAGCGTCCAGAAGATCAGGGCCAGCAGCAACAGTACGCAGGTGTAGAGGCGTTGACCGGGTTGCCAGGCCACTTTGACGACCTCCGTGACCTGATCGAAGAACATTTTGACGCGCAGCCGATTGTCCATCGAAGGGGCCAGGACCGGTGACCAGAAGTCGGGGTTCAGGATGCTTCGGGTGCTCAGGGTCAGTTCGCTTTCCAGCAGGTTGCGACGGATACCGGCGATCTGGGTGACGAGGTCGGTGGCACTCGTTTTCAGAACGTCCAGGGTTTTCAGAGTGGCGTCGACTTTGTTTTTTTGTTCGGTGAGCGCTGTTCGCTGTGCGGCGATATCGGATTGTTCGGCCGCAGCGTCATCAAGGGGCGCAGGCCCCAACACGGCCAGTTGTGCGCGGAGTTGGGTTTGTAGCGGCAGCAGTGAGGCGGTGAGGCGATCGACATCCAGCATGAACATCTGGACCAGATCCTGCGGGCCCTCCAGCTGGTTGAAGTTGTCGACCAGCGAGATCTGCTGTTTGAGGCTGTCGAGCCGAAGTTGCAGCGCCTGGAGATCGCTCTGGGAAACGGCAAGGGTCGCGGTTCCCGCCTTGGGCGCGACAATGTCTGGAGCGTCGGCCGCCGACAGCATTCCGGGCCCCGCCCCGAAAAGCGTGAAAGCGACGAAAATCATGGCTTTCAGTGTATGACGCATAGGAGTGTCCGACTCTGTTGTTAGTCATTCAGCCTATGAGGTTAGGTCATCAGGTAAACCTTCGAGGAATAGTTTGGTCGCCTGCCCCCACTGAGCGGGGGCAGGGTGGGGGTGTCAGACGCGTTCGAACAACACGGCGATGCCCTGGCCGCCGCCAATGCACATGGTTGCCAAGGCATAACGGCCCTGAACACGGTGCAGTTCGTGAATGGCCTTGGTCGCGATAATCGCGCCAGTGGCGCCCACCGGGTGGCCCAGCGAGATGCCCGAACCATTGGGGTTGACCTTCTCCGGGTCGAAGCCCAGCTCCTGCGCCACGGCACAGGCTTGCGCGGCGAAGGCTTCGTTCGATTCGATGACGTCCAGGTCGGCCACGGTCAGGCCAGCCTTTTTGAGCACCAGGCGGGTGGCGGGAATCGGACCGAGTCCCATCAATTCAGGCTCAACCCCGGCGTGGGCGTAGCCGACCAGTCGGGCCATCGGCTTGAGGCCTTGGGCGCGCACCATTTCACCGGTGGCCATGATCAACGCACCCGCGCCGTCATTCAGGCCGGAGGCATTGCCGGCGGTGACGCTGCCGTCTTTTTTGAAGGCCGGTTTCATCTTGGCCAATTGCTCGGCATTGACCTCGGCGCGTACGTGTTCGTCGGTCGCGAAGGTCACGGTACCTTTGCGCGACGCCACTTCGATCGGCACGATCTGCCCGTCGAAGCGGCCCTCGGCGATTGCCCGCGCGGCGCGCTGCTGGCTGATCATGGCCAGTTCATCCTGGGCCTGGCGGGTGATGCCATAGCGCTCGGCGATGTTTTCCGCGGTGATGCCCATGTGGAAACCGGCAAACGGATCTTGCAGCACGCCCAGCATGTAGTCGATGGCCTGCATGTCGCCCATGCGGGCACCCCAGCGCGCTTGTGGCAACAGATACGCGCCACGGCTCATGGACTCGACGCCACCGGCCAGCGCCGCGCCTGCATCACCCAGCATCAGGCTTTGGGCGGCACTGACGATTGCCTGTAGACCGGAACCGCAGAGGCGGTTGACGTTGAAGGCTGGCGTCTCTTTCGGCAACCCGGCGTTCATTGCCACCGCCCGGGAGATGTAAGCGTCACGTGCTTCGGTCGGGATCACATGACCCATCACCGCATGGCCGATATGCTCAGGCGCCAGGCCGGAGCGCTCGATGGCGGCGCGGCAAACGTCGGTGGCCAGTTGAATCGGCGGTACATCCTTGAGCGAGCCGCCGAAGCTGCCGATGGCGGAACGGACGGCGCTGATAACGAAAATGTCGGATGGGTTCATGAGGGGTTCCCTGGTTCGGTCTTGTGCGCGTTTGGCGCTTTTATTGGGGGAAAGAGTCTAGGGGCGGTGGTGTGGTTGGCCTATGTCGAAAGTGCTCAAGGGGGGTGGTGTTTTTTGCCAGTTCTGGTGGGGGGATTTTAGATCGGTCTGAGTGGTTGGGGGGCATATCCGTTTCTTCGGTCGCGGCGGCTATTGGTTTCGCCCTTACGGCGAGTCACTTGGAGAAGCGCCAAGTAACCAAGCGCTTTTGCCCCTTTCGTTCGGTGGCTCGCTAATGCTCGCCATGCCCTCGCTCCGGTCCTGCTCCGTGGGCCCGCCGCCATCGGCCATCCTTGGCCGGGGGCGGCTAACCCGGCATCCATGCCGGGTTGCCCACTGCGCAGAACCTGCGCTCGGCCTCTCGAGGGGGCGACCACCGCCACAGCCGCCGAGGCGGCCTGAAAGCCGACCTGGCTCTTTGGTGCGCGCGTTCCCTCATTCCGGATATGTACACCTATCCCCCTGTAGGAGCCGGCTTGCTGGCGATGGACGTTAACGATGACGCGGGCTGTCTGAATGAACGCGTCGCCCAGACGCTTTTCGCCAGCAAGCCGGCTCCTACAGGGAATCCCATACGCTTTTGATTCCCACCACTCATCAGGCCGAGCGTTAGCTCTCCTTCAGCTTTTGATCTGAGCGCCCCCTCGAGAGGCCGAACGAAAGGGGCAAGAGCCCTTGGTTACTTGGGGCTCTTCCAAGTGACTCGCCGTAAGGGCGAAACCAATAGCCGCCATCACCAAAAAAACGGATATTCACACCAACCGTAAAAACACCAAACCTCACTCACCCACCCGCCGCCCCGGAAAAAACAGCTCAAAACACGTCACCCCCTCACTGCTGCTAACGCTGTAACCCCCGTGATGCAACTGCATGATCGTCGCCACAATCGACAACCCCAAACCATTGGAATGAGCCGAGCGCTCGCGGGATTCGTCGACCCGGTAAAAACGTTCAAACAGCCGGGGCAAGTGTTCGGCAGGGATGGTCGGGCCATGGTTGCGCACAATCAATCGGATGCCGTCAGCCGTAGGCGTGGCGCGAATGAACAGCTCTGAATGCGCCGCGCCATATTTGATGGCATTGGCGCACAGGTTGGCCAGCGCACGGCGCAACAGCATCGGTTCAGCCCAGATCACGCCGCTGCCTTGGGCGTCGATGCTGATCCCGACGTCTGCTGCCGGCCCTTCGAAGTAGTCGGCCATGCGCTCCATTTCATCGGCGGCGTCCAGTTCCTGGCGTTGGCTCAGGGCACTGGCCGGATCGGTGCGCGCCAGAAACAGCATGTTGTCGAGCATCCGCGCCAGACGCTCAAGTTCTTCGACGTTGGAGGCGAGCAGCTGCTGATAAGCTTCGACGCTGCGGTTCTGCTGCAGCGCGACCTGGGTTTCGCCAAGCAGATTGTTGATCGGCGTGCGCAGTTCGTGGGCCATGTCGGTCGACACCTGACCCAGTTGCATGAACCCCTTTCCCAGCCGGTCGAGCATCGCGTTCAATGCCTCGATCATCGGCAGCAGTTCCCGAGGTGCGCCCTGGCCATCGAGACGCTCGGTGAGGTTGCCGACGCCGATGCCGTGGGCGTGCCGGGCCAGGCGCCGTACCGGCAACAGGCCGCGATGTACCAGCAGATAACCGGACAGCGCCAGCAGAATCGCTGCCACGCTGGCAAACAGGTACACGTTGAGGCGGTAGCGGGCGAGCACGGCGGTGCGTTCGGTCATCAGGCGCCCGGTGACCACTTGCAGGCTGCCCATGTCGCCGGAATCGATGGTCGCCGCCAACGCCGCGAAAGGCACGCCATCCACGCCGGGGTAGTGCTGCACGTCGCTCAGACTCAGCGGATGGTCCATTGACACCGGCGCCAGCGACGGCATGGCAAGGTTGCCGGGGTTGACCACCAACAAGGGTTTTTGTCCCGGTGCGCCGATGGTCAACAGGGCTTCACGATTGCCCAGCATGTTCTGGAACAGCGCCGGTTTCGTTCGGATCAGCTCCAGCGTATTGCTGTCGTTGAGGAAGGTGCGCAGCTGATCGATGCGGTTCACCAGCGCGGCGTCGTCGCGGCGGATCAGTTCGCGCTCCAGGTCGCGGTACAGCGCCACGCCCAACAGGGTCAGCGAAACAAAGGCGAGCAGGGCAAACACCAGCGCCAGGCGCAGTGTCAGGGAATGGCGAAGACGACTCATGGCTGAGTATCGAAGCGGTAGCCGATGCCGCGCACGCTATGGATCAGCTTGAGCTGGAACGGGTCATCGATTTTCAGGCGCAAGCGGCGCACGGCGACGTCGACGACGTTGGTGTCACTGTCGAAATTCATGTCCCAGACTCTTGAAGCGATCATCGAGCGCGACAACACCTGGCCCTGATGCGTGGCGAACAGGTGCAGCAGGG
The DNA here is from genome assembly GCF_007828295.1 of Pseudomonas sp. SJZ080. Taxonomy (NCBI): domain Bacteria; kingdom Pseudomonadati; phylum Pseudomonadota; class Gammaproteobacteria; order Pseudomonadales; family Pseudomonadaceae; genus Pseudomonas; species Pseudomonas sp. SJZ080. Next base: position 209,139 of record NZ_VIUK01000007.1, on the reverse strand, counting down.
CGAATTCCTTGTTGGTCAGGGTGATCTTGACGCCTGCGCGGGTGATGCGGCGCTTGAGCACGTCAATTTGCAAGTCGTCCACGTGCAATTGTTCTTCTTCGCGGGTGGGACCACGGCGGGTCAGGGTGCGCAGGCGCGCCACCAGTTCGGCGAAGGAAAAAGGCTTGATCAGGTAATCGTCGGCGCCCAGTTCCAGGCCCTTGATGCGGTCGGCGATGTCATCCCGGGCAGTGAGAAACAGCACCGGCGTGTCGGCCTCCTTGCGCAAGCGGCGCAGGACCTCCCAACCATCCATTTTCGGCATCATCACGTCGAGGACAATGACGTCGAAATCGTGCTCCAGGGCCAGGTGCAAACCGTCGGCGCCATCCCGCGCCAGGCTGACGGAGTAACCGAGCTCCTGCAGGCCGTTGAGCAGGTAGTTACCCGCTTTGGGTTCGTCTTCGACTACGAGGATGTTCATGGGGTTGTGCCTCAGACAATTGGCGCCAGTGTAGCCGGATCAATGATCATTGGTGCAGCCGGTGCCGTTGACCTGGTAATCCAGCACGTGCTCGCGACCCTGGTGGTCCAGGTAGTCGAGCCGCGCCGGAATCAGGCCGCACTGCTGCGAAATATCGGTGCTGGACAGGACTTTATCGACATCCAGGTGCACGAAAAAGCCGGTCTTGTCGTGGATCACCGGCGCCGTGGTTGTCTGCGTATCGGCAAACGCCGAACCGGTTACGAGGAGGGCGGCGAAACCGAGGATAAACATTTTCATGATGAGGTTCTCTATTCGGGTTTTTGGTGGCTGCCGGCGGGTGGCCTGACAGTGAATTGAGGTTAACCAGGCGATCCGGACAGCCGACCAACAGTTCAATGACAAAGTTGTAATGAAACGGCCTCGGCGTTATGGCTGGCGGCCGGACGCTTCGAGGATCAGGTCGGCGATTTCCTTGGCGTGGGAGACCAGCGACAAGTGGCTCGACGGCAGTTCGATGGTGGTCGCGCCCATGCGCTTGGCGAGGAAGCGTTCGAGGTCCGGATTGATGGTCTGGTCGAGGCTGGAGACCGCGTACCACGACGGTTTGCTGTGCCAGGCGGCTGCGGTGGTGCGATCAGTGAACAGGGTTTTGGCGATCGGTTGCTGCACAGCGAACAGTTGCATCGCCTTGTCGTGGGGCACGTCGCTGGCGAAGTATTTGAGGAAGGCGTCCTGCTTCAGGCTGACGAAACCATCGTGTTCTTCGGTGCCAGCGCGCACGGGCATGGTCGGGTATTTGCCCGACAGTGCGACGAAATCTTCCCCGGCGTCCGGCGCGCGGGCGGCGACGTAAACCAGCGAGCTGACCTTTGGATTGCCCCCGGCTTCACTGACTACAGTGCCGGCGTAGGAATGGCCGACCAGAACTGTCGGGCCGTCTTGCTGATTGAGTACGCGCTGGGTCGCGGCGACGTCGTCGGCAACCGAAGTCAGCGGGTTTTGCACCGCTGTGACGTGCAGTCCGGCAGCCTGCAACCGCGAGATTACGTCCGCCCAACTCGAGCCATCGGCCCAGGAACCGTGCACCAGCACGACGTTGTCGGCCTTGACCGGCGCGATGTCGCTGGCCATGGCGGACCCGGTGCCGAGCATCAACAGGCTGGCGGCGATCAGGCAGAGTTTGCTTAATGGTTTCATGGTATCGACCCTTGTCGTCTTCAGTGGGAGGCGTCGCCCGGTGTGGGTGACAGACGACGCCACTGTAGGAAGCGAGGGTGCTGGCTACGCTGACAAGTCGATGACAAGTTTGTAATGCAGGGCTTTGGATAGGCGCAGGTCTTTCGCCTGCCATCGCCAGCAGGCCGGCTCCTACAGATTGTTGTCGTTCATGCGATCACCGAGTCCCTGTAGGAGCCGGCTTGCTGGCGAAGGGGTCGCAGAGTTTCATCGATCCAGACGACTGCCGTACGTCGGCGTCGAGGAACGGTCACCCACTCATACACTTCCAATCGAAGACAATACTTGGGAGTTAGACCATGACCGATGTTCTGAGACAGGATGCCCTGGCGGCCTGGTACAAGCTCCTCGCACACCCCGAAATTCGCATGGATGTTGAGGAGCAGTATGACGAGTTGCTCAAGGCAGCCGATGAGATGGAGCGCAAGGGACTGATCAGCAGCGCTGAATGGCGAACCCTGGTACGCGAGGCCGGGGTGGCGTTTTCCAGTGCGACAGAAGGGGTGGGCAAAGGCACCTAGGGCCCAATCTGCGCACCGGCTTCCTTTTCAGCCTGCTGCGCGAACCATTGCAGGATCAGCGTGCAAGCGGGATGTGCAGCGGTTGTAGGTTGCAGACTCAACGAGTTTGTTATCCGGCCGTGAAGCAGGACGGTTGAGCACGCGTCTGTGGAGCAAGCTGAAAACCAATACCTGATCGTCAGGTGTAGGCCAGCAGCCGACCGCACACCACCACGGCGAGCCACAACGCGATCGACAGCAGCGCCTGGCATTTTGCGAGGCCGGGCGCCGCGACAGCAGTGTTCCATCGATTGACTGAACGATAGACGCCGACGTGGAACAGCGTTGCATTGAGGCCTGCCGTCGCAATCAGGCAAAGCTTGAGGATGAAAACGCTGTTGGAGGCGAAATCATGTGGGTGGGCTGAAAACATCATCAGTCCGGCAGGCACGATCAATAGCAGTGCAGCGACTGACCAGGTCAGGAGGTGGCGAGCGAGGTCGGTCACGGCAATGTTTTTCGACAGCCCGAGCACCCGCAGGTCAAACATCACGACCGAGCCGACCAACACCGCGAACCCGATGATGTGAACCACCTCCACCATCGGATACAGCCACAGGTCGCCCCGCATGGCGGCGCCCAGTGACGAGTCACCCACCCAGTCCAGCCAGCTGTCCGCACCGGGTTCCACGCCGGTGTTGAGGGTTTGCATCAGCGTAACTCTGTGGTTTTGCCGCCCACCGTAATGCGTTCGGCGCGCAGTTCATCCGGTTTGTTGCGATTCTGATAGCCGACCACACTGGCCGTGCTGCCGACACTTAGCATCTCCTTGGAAAGACCACGGTTTTCCATGCGCGAGGGCGGGGCCAATACCACGTTCCAGGTCTTGTCCGGTGTTTTGAGGCGCACGAATCCATGAGGATGGGAGTAACCCGACTCTTCGATCGTGCCATTCAATTGCAAGGGATTGTCGGAGTCGTATTCACTCCAGCCGTGATGAGCGAACGCTGCGGTTGCTGTCAGTATCAGTGACAAACCAATGCTGAGGATGCCTTTCATGACCTGTCTCCTGATGTATGCCATCTACAAACCCAAGTCGCGAAGTCCAGTAGGTTTTTAGAATAGCTGTCCGTTTTCAGTGTTACGTCGATGACTCGACGATTAGTGTTTCCAGAAAAGTAACTGGCTGAAAATCAAACGGTTATTCACCTGTCTTGGATCACCCGGCGCTTAACAGCCAACCTGCAACCCCGCAGCCGAGCACCACCAGCCACGGCGGTAGCTTCCAGAACATCAACGCAACAAGGGCAACCAGCGCCAGACCGAAGTCCTGTGCGGTGAAAATCGCACTCGTCCAGACCGGTTGATACAGGGCAGCCAACAGCAGGCCGACCACCGCTGCATTCACCCCGGCCAGTGCCGCCTGTGCGCGCAGATTGCTGCGCAACCGTTCCCAAAAGGGTAAGGCACCCAGGACCAACAGGAACGATGGCACGAAGATCGCCAGCAGGCAGATCAACCCGCCGAGCCAGCCCGACGGCGCAAGACTCGTGGATGCGCCGAGGAACGCCGCGAACGTGAACAGCGGACCCGGCACGGCCTGCGTGGCGCCATACCCGGCGAGAAACGCTTCATTGCTGACCCACCCCGAAGGCACCACCTCGGCTTGCAACAGCGGCAGTACGACGTGGCCGCCACCGAACACCAGTGAGCCGGCCCGGTAGAAGGCATCCACCAGCGCCAGGGTTTGACTCGGATAGAGTTGATTGAAAATCGGCAGGCCGATCAGCAGTGCCAGAAACAGCGACAACCAGATCGCCCCGGCCCGGCGGCTGAGGGGGATGGGCAGAGGATCGTGCCCGTCGCGCTGCGCGGGCTTGAACAACAGCAGGCCGGCGACACCGGCGGCGATAATCACCCCGACCTGCGCCCATGCGGACGGTTCAAGCAGGACAACGCAGGCTGAAATCATCATGAGGGCGACGCGCAGCCCATCCGTGCACAGGTTTCGCGCCATGCCCCATACCGCTTGGGCAACCACCGCGACGGCCACCACTTTGAGCCCGTGCAGCGCGCCGGGCGCGAGGAGTGCACCGTATCGGGAAAGCCCCAGTGCAAACAGGATCAGGGCAACGGCCGAAGGCAGCGTAAAGCCGGCCCAAGCGGCGAGCGCCCCATGGTATCCCGCCCGGGACATGCCCACCGCAATGCCGACCTGGCTGCTGGCCGGTCCGGGCAGGGATTGGCACAGCGCCACCAGATCCGCATAACTGCGCTCCGTCAGCCAGCGCCGTCGTGTGACGAACTCGTCACGGAAGTAGCCCAGGTGAGCGATGGGGCCGCCAAAAGAGGTCAGCCCGAGGCGCAGGAAAATGATAAACACCGACCATGGGCTGCTGCGGCTATCGGCACGGGGTTCGTCCATGTACGCGTCTTCCTGAAATGAAGTGATTCACTGTTGTATGCCGCCATTCTAACCATGGCCTACGCTTATCCCGAGATGGATGTTCATTGATCGGGGTATTCGCCCTGATCGACGTTCAACCGGCGCCCCATAAAAACAAAAGTCTCGGGAGAAAACGCATGTTTGCATTGTTACGTCGATCCACCCGTTGCCTCGCGGTTGTCGTCACGACCGCTGTGCTCACAACGCCTGCCTTTGCGCTGGATACCGTCAAATTCATGGCCCCCGGTTCGGTCGGCGGCGGTTATGACCAGACCGCCCGTGTCCTGGGCAAAGCCTTGATTGAAGCCAAGGTCGCCAAATCCGCCACCTTCGAAAACAAGGGAGGAGCAGGGGGCACGCTGGGGCTGGCGCAGTTTGCCAACAGCACCAAGGGCGATCCGGATGCGTTGCTTGTGGTTGGCGCGATCATGGTCGCGGGCATCGAGCAGAACAAACCGCAGATTACCTTGAAGGATGTGACGCCGATTGCGCGGCTCTTTACCGAGTACAACGTGATTGCGGTGCGCAAGGAGTCCGAGTTCAAAACCCTGGAGGACCTGCTGAAAGCCTTCAAGGACAAACCGACGAGTATTTCCTGGGGCGGTGGCTCCAAGGGATCGATCGATCACATCGGTATTGCCGAACTGGCCGCAAAAATGGGCATTCCGGTCAACAAGGTCAATTACGTTGCCTTCGCGGGCGGGGGGGAAGTGGTTGCCCAGGCATTGGGAGGGCAGATCAAAGTGATCACCGGCGGTTACGCCGAGCTTGGCCAGTACATCAGGAGCGATCAGTTCCGTGTGCTCGCCATTGGTGCACCGGAGCGCGTTGCCGGCATCGATGCCCCGACGCTCAAGGAAAGCGGGTATGACGTGATCATCGGCAATTGGCGTGGTGTTTACGGTGCCGCGAATCTCACACCCGAGCAGCGCAAGGAAGTAACCGACGCCGTGGTCGCCGCCGCCAACAGCAAAGTCTGGAAAGACAATATTGAAACCAACAAATGGTCTGCCAACATTCTGACCGGTGACGAGTTCGGCAAATTCGTCGACGAGGAGCACGTGAGGCTGCATGCGATGCTGGTCGAGGTCGGGCTGGTTGCGAAATGACTCAGTCGCGCAAAGTCGTACCGGTGCAACTGGCGATTGGCGCCGGAGTGCTGGCCATCAGCGCCGTGCTGGCGTACGGCGCCTTCCTGTTTCCCCCCGAGATGGGGTTCGTCATCCTCGCCGCGTATGTCTATCCCTATGCTGTAGCGGTGTTCCTGGGGGGCGTGGGTGTGTTCCTGATCTATCAAGCCCTCACCGGCGGTTTTCGCGAACTGGCTGACCACGAAGACGAGTCCGCCAAGGCGTTGCCCGGCGGCAAGGCAGGGGTGGCGTGGGTGACGGGCGGGCTGTTGGGGGTGGCCGTGCTGATCAATCTGATCGGATTCGTCCTGTCGGCCGCGCTGTTGTTCGCCTGTTCGGCGCGAGGTTTTGGCAGCCGCCATCCCCTGCGCGATCTCGCCATCGGCATTGCCCTGACGCTGCCGATTTACTGGTTGTTCAATGCCGGGCTGGGGGTTTCCCTTCCGCCGCTTGTCAACGCCTGGATCTGATTCGGGCCGAAGGAGATCAACAGGGTGGACATTCTTGCAAGCCTGGCAATGGGTTTTTCCTCGGCCCTGACGCCGATCAATCTGATGTGGGGGTTCATTGGCTGCCTGCTCGGCACCGCCATCGGTGTCTTGCCGGGCATCGGGCCGGCGCTGACGGTGGCGCTGCTGCTGCCGATCACCGCGAAGGTCGACCCCACCGGCGCGCTGATCATGTTTGCCGGCATCTATTACGGCGCTCAGTTTGGCGGCTCTACGACGTCCATTTTGCTTAATACGCCCGGGGAATCGTCTTCCATGGTGACCGCCCTGGAAGGCAACCTCATGGCCCGCAATGGCCGGGCAGGACCGGCCTTGGCCACGGCGGCCATTGGTTCCTTTGTGGCGGGAACCATTGCGACCATTCTGCTGACCCTGTTTGCGCCGATCGTGGCCAAACTGGCGCTCAAATTCGGACCTGCGGAGTATTTCGCAATCCTCGTGCTGTCATTCACGACGGTGTCTGCCGTGCTCGGCGCGTCGATGTTGCGCGGCTTTGCCTCGCTGGGTGTTGGCCTGACCGTGGGTTTGATCGGCCTGGACTCGACCTCGGGCATTGCCCGCTACACCTTGGGCGTTCCGGAGCTGGTCGATGGCATCGAAGTCGTGCTCGTCGCAGTCGGGTTGTTTGCGGTGGGCGAGGCGTTGTACAGCCTGCTGTATCAGAAAGAAGAAGCGACGGGCCGGCATCGCCTGACCTCCTTGTGGATGACGCGCGCCGACTGGAAACGCTCGGTTCCGGCATGGCTGAGGGGAACGCTGATCGGGTTTCCCTTCGGGTCGATTCCGGCCGGTGGCGCGGAGATCCCGACGTTCCTGTCCTATTCCACCGAGCGCAAGCTCAGCAAATACCCGAAAGAATTCGCCGCCAGCAAAGGCGAGGGTGCCATCGAGGGCGTCGCCGGCCCTGAAGCTGCGAACAACGCGAGTGCGACCGGTTCTCTGGTGCCGTTGCTGACCCTGGGTATCCCGACGTCGGCCACGGCCGCCATCCTGTTGGCCGCCTTCCAGAACTACAACCTGCAACCGGGACCGCTGCTGTTTGAAACCTCGGGGGAGCTGGTCTGGACCCTGGTGGCGTCGCTCTACATCGGCAACGTCATATTGCTGGTGTTGAACCTGCCGTTGGTGGGGCTCTGGGTGAAACTGTTGCAAATCCCGCGACCGTACCTGAACGCCGGGATTCTGGTGTTCGCCACCATCGGCGTGTACGGCATGCGCCACTCTTCCTTCGACCTGTTGCTGATGCTGGCGATCGGCTGGGGCGGGGTGTTGATGCGGCGATTCGACTTCCCCGTCGCGCCGGTGATCGTGGGCATGCTGCTGGGGCCAATGGCGGAAAAACAACTGCGCAACGCGTTGTCGATCAGCGAGGGCGACTGGACGGTGTTTCTGACGCAACCTATTTCCGCTGCGTTTCTCGCATTAACCCTGCTGGTGCTGTTGGTGCCGCATCTGCTGCACGCCAGGGGTATCAAGTTGCATGAGGATGATTGAGCGGGTGCGGGGCGATTATTCAAATGTTTCGTTCCCCCTGTAGGAGCCGGCTTGCTGGCGATTGGTCCTTAAGCCTTGCAATGCCCTTTCGGCCGCTATCGCCAGCAAGCCGGCTCCTACAATTGATTGGTGTCATGGCGAGTACCGCGTTCGCATGAAGTTGCCGTTGTTTTTATTACCGAATGCATTGACGTCAGCGTTATGTCCTTTTGGCGGTATCTACTGGCTTATTAGCGTTAGTCGGCAATCGGCAGGCGCGTTAGAGTCGAGGCACTGTTCCTCGCCACCGCCGGATGACACCGATGACCCGCCCCCGTTTCTTGCCCGACAACTTCACCCTGACCCTGATCGGCGTGGTCGTTCTCGCCAGTCTGCTGCCCGCCAGTGGCCAGGTCGCGGTCGGTTTTGGCTGGCTGACCAACCTCGCCATTGCCCTGCTGTTTTTCCTCCATGGCGCGAAACTGTCGCGTGAATCGATCATTGCCGGTGCCGGCCACTGGCGCCTGCATCTGCTGGTGTTCAGCCTGACGTTCATCCTGTTCCCACTGATTGGCCTGGCGCTCAAACCCTTGCTCTCGCCGCTGATCGGCGACGATCTGTACATGGGCATGCTCTACCTCTGCGCGTTGCCTGCCACGGTGCAGTCGGCGATTGCTTTCACGTCCCTGGCTCGGGGGAATATTCCGGCAGCGATTTGCAGCGCGGCGGCCTCGAGCCTGTTCGGGATCTTCCTCACACCGTTGTTGGTGACGTTGCTGCTGAATGTGCACGGCGAGGGCGGATCGACGCTTGATGCGATTCTGAAGATCAGCGTGCAACTGTTGCTGCCGTTCATTGCCGGGCAGATCGCTCGGCGCTGGATCGGCGCCTGGGTGGGGCGCAACAAGAGTTGGCTGAAGTTCGTCGACCAGGGCTCTATTTTGTTGGTGGTGTACGGCGCGTTCAGTGAGGCGGTGATCGAAGGCATCTGGCACCAGATTCCGCTCTGGGAGCTGGCCGGATTGGTGGTGGTCTGCTGCATCGTGCTGGGCCTGGTATTGCTGGCGTCCACCGTGCTGGGCAAGGCCTTTGGCTTCAGTCAGGAAGACCGCATCACCATCCTGTTCTGTGGTTCGAAAAAGAGCCTGGCCACCGGCGTGCCGATGGCTCAGGTGTTGTTCGCCGGCAGCACCATTGGCGTGTTGATCCTGCCGTTGATGCTGTTTCACCAGATTCAGCTGATGGTCTGCGCGGTGCTGGCGCAGCGTTATGCCAATCGCCCGGAAACCGTTGTCGAGCTGATGGCTCAGGTTGATCCTTGAGGGCGCTGGCCTCGACTGAAGCGATGTTTCTTGTGGGAGCTGCGGTGCGGCGATCCGATTTGCTCGCGATGGCGGCCTGACACTGTTCTCGCGCGTGTACCCGGAACCCCTGTAGGAGCTGGCTTGCTAGCGATGGCTGAGCGTCAGGCGACATAGGTTTTGATGGTGTATATATCCATTCCTGCGGTAACGGCGGCTAATGGTTCCGCCCTTACGGCGGGTTACTTGGAAGAGCGCCAAGTAACCAAGCGCCTGCGCACCTGACGTACGGTGGCTCGCCAAGGCTCGCCATCCCCTCGCTCCGGTCCTGCTCTGTGAGCCCGCCGCCATCGGCCATCCATGGCCGGGGGCGGCTAACCCGGCATCCATGCCGGGTTGCTCACTGCGCAGAACCTGCGCTCGGCCTTCCGACGGGGCAGATCAAGATCAAAATCAAAAACAAAGCGAGGAGGCCTGGTAGCCGACCTGATGTTCGTCAAGGTCATCGGCGGTGAATCCCCATGTCATGGCCGCCAAAACTCCCCTGTGGGAGCTAGCCTGCTAGCGATGGACGTCCAGACACCGCGTTCATTCAGACCGCACGCGTTATCGTTAACCTCCATCGCGAGCAGGCTCGCTCCCACAAGGGATCGACCTACACATCGGGACAATGGACAGGCCAATGCGACGCGGCCTTTAGCAGCAAGCTGCGGAAGGCCGCGCGCAGCGAAATGCCCGCCATTGTCCACTTCGTTGAAATAGCTCAGGTTGGGATAGGCGCGCTCGGTCCAGGTTTTCGGTGCCTGGTAGATTTCACCCTGAAACACCGTCACGGCTACAGGAATCTTGATATCCCGGGGCTTCTGTTCCACGGCGGCCCATCAGTCAAGAAAGGCATTGGCTTGCGTCACGAAGTCGTCGGCATACTGGAATAATGCACCGTGCCCCGAGTTCGGATAGATCAGCAGCCTGGCGTTCGGAATGTGCTGTTGCAGCGTGTACGAGTTCTGGGTGAGCACCATGATGTCCTTGCTGCCGTTGACCACCAGCGTGGGCTGGCCAATCTTGCTCAGTTGCGAAAAAGTGCCGTCACCGGGAGTGTTCCACTTGCCCAGCGCCGCCCCTTGGGCCGCGATGACTTTCATCGAATTGAGCTTGTCGAGACCCTCTTGGCGCTGATGGCGCCGTTCCCAGAATTCCCGGGCTGCCAGTTGGCTTGATGGCGCCGGATCGAAGAACAGATACGCGGTTTCTTCCAGCGTGGCGATGGATTCGCGCAGCGCGATTTCGGGAACCCGTGGATCATTTCCCGCGACCCCGCCGCGCGGCGACGTTCCCGCCAGGATCAGCCGGCGCACCAGATGCGGATGGCGCAACGCAACTTCCTGCGCCACCATGCCGCCGATTGAAAAGCCAAGCACGTCTACCTGCTTCAACCCACGGGCGCGGGCAAACGCGGCGACGTGGTCGGCCATGCCCTCGAACGAATCAGGTGTTTCGCCGCTACTGAGGCCGACGCCTGCATTGTCGAACAGGTAGACCGGGCGCTGCTTTGCCAGGCCATCGGTCACTGCGGGGTCCCAGTAATCCATATTGCCGCGAAAGTGCTGGAGCAAGATCACGGGAACGCCGGTCTGCGCCCCGAAGTGGCGATAGGCATAACGCACGCCGTCAGCTTCGACGAATTGATTGGGTGCGTTGTTGTGCGTGGCAGCCGGCGCCGCAAGGGCGCCGGCGACCGCGATGGTAAAGAATGCAGCCCCGAGGGCCAGCCGCTGGAAGAGTTTCACGGTGTGCTCCTTACGCAACGGTTTCTGGGTTCAGGTAAGCCGCTTGCTCGGTAGACAGGCTGGCCTTGATGGCGCGTGTGCCTTTGTCTGCGAGCACTTCCTGCAGGCCTGCTTCCACACCGTCCAGCGATTGGGTCACGACGTCGGATGGCTGGACTTTCGGTACGTCGAAACCATGCGTCAGGTCAGTGTCGATGAAGCCAACATGCAGCCCTTGCACGCTTGTGCCCTGGCCATGGAGTTCGATTCGCAGCGAATTGGTGAAGCTCCACGCCGCTGCTTTCGATGCCGCATAGGCGGACAGGAAAGGCGCGGCAATCCAGGTCGCATCCGACAGTACGTTGACGATTGCCCCACCGCCGTTGGCCTTGAGTACAGGTGCGAAAGCGAGGCTGACGTGCATGACGCCGTAGTAATTGGTTTCGAAGATTTCGCGGGCGGCTTCCACCAGGCCAGGATCAAGCATGGAAGGCAGCACGCGGGCGATACCGGCGTTGTTGACCAGCAGCGTCACGTCGCCAGCCTGGGCAACGGCCGCGGCGACCGATGCCGGGTCGCTGACGTCGAGGCGAATGGCGATGACGCCCGGAATGTCGACACCCTCAGGATTGCGCACCCCTGCGTAGACCTTGCTGGCGCCGCGTGCCACGAGTTCTTTTGCGAAGGCAAGGCCAAGACCACGGTTGGCGCCGGTAACAAATGCTACGGAGTTTTTGATGTTCATGGTGGTGTGCTCTGGCAGGGGAGCGACTTACGCTCATTAAGATTGCGGTTGCAATCAATGTTTTTATAGTGGTAGTCGCAATTATTAAAGTCAAGCTAAAAACCAAACAATTTTAATGCCTAATTAAACAGGGAATTGTCGATAATTGCGGTTGCAACGATAATGTGCCAGAGTGCGCGCGAAGGAGACTCATCATGAAAATCTCGAAAGAAAAAGCACAAGCCAATCGCGCCGCACTGGTGGAGACGGCAAGCCGCCTGTTTCAACAGAAAGGGATCGACGGGGTGGGCGTTGCCGAGATCAGCAAGTCGGCTGGTTTGACCCACGGCGCGCTGTACGCGCATTTCCCATCCAAGGAAGCGTTGGCCGCCGAGGCGCTGGCATGGAGCCTGGAGCAGGGGAATGCCAAGCTCTATACCGGCACGGTTGATGGCGAGCCGGACCTGGATCGTTTCCTGTCCGACTATCTATCCGTCGACAGGCGCGACGATTACGCCGACCACTGCGCAATGGCCGCGTCCGCCAGCGAAATCGGCCGCCAGGATGTTGCGACCAGCGCAACGTTTACCGAAGGTTATATGGTGCTGGTGCGGGCGTTTGAGCGCAGGGTTGCCGCCAACAATCCCGACGTCGACGCGCTTGACACCGCCATGGCCATCGTAGCGGCAATGGTTGGCGCGCTCTCGGTTGCGCGGGCCACGGCGAAGGCCAGGCCAGAGGTGTCGGCCCAGGTGTTGCGGGGCGTGCGTCACATGATCGACAGCGCACTGGGCAAACCGGTCTAGCCGGGTGTTGAAACAGCGCCTACTTGCATTCCATCTGCGCAATCCGGGTCATTTGCCACTGAGCAGTGGCAAATGACCCGCTTGGTTTTGGCAGCAGCAGGTGCCTATTGCCCGTCCACGAGGCGAGGCAGCTTCAACGGGTTGAAATCACGCAGTGCCTCAGGCAACAGCGCATCCGGAAAACCCTGGTAAGCCACCGGACGCAAGAAGCGCTCGATCGACGTCATGCCTACCGAGGTGAAGCGGCTGTCCGAGGTGGCCGGGAACGGGCCGCCGTGAACGGTGGCGTAGGTCACCTCCTGGGGATGGGCAAACGCATTGACGACGATGCGCCCGGTGCGGCGTTCCAACACCGGCAGCAAGCGCCGGGCCAATGGCAAGTCACTTTCTTCAAGGTGCAGGGCGGCGCTGAGCTGGCCTTTGAGCGAGCGCGCAATGGCGAGCAGTTCTGCTTCATCCTCGACAGTCACCAGCAGGGCAGATGGACCGAAGACTTCCTGGGAAAGTACCGCTTCGTTCAGGAAGCGTTGGCCGTCGACTTCCAGTAACGCGGACTGGCCGTCAAAGTCCTCGTTGGCGGCCGAGCCTTCGGCGACGCGGCGCGCACCGGCATTTTCCATCGCGGCCAGACCGTTCAGGTAGGACGCATGAATCCCCGGGGTCAGCATCGTGCGTGCCGAGGCCTCGGCTACGCGTTTCACCATGGCGTCGCGCAGTGCTTCAAGACCAGCGCCCTTGATCGCGATCAGCAGGGCGGGCCTGAGGCAGGCTTGCCCGACATTGACCAGCATGCGCTCGATAAAACCGTCACCGATCTGCGTGCCACGTTCGGCGAGTGCGGTGGGCAGGATGAACGTAGGGTTGATGCTGGTCATCTCGGTGAACACCGGAATGGGATCGGGCCGTAGCTGTGCTCGGCGATACAGCGCCATTCCGCCCTGTTCCGAACCGGTAAACGTCACCGCCTTGATCAGCGGATGATCGACCAGGGCTTCACCGATCGTGTTGCCGGTGCCGCGCACCATCGAGAAAACACCCTCGTGCAAGCCGTGGTCATGCACCGCTTTTTGGATGGCGCGCGCCTGGATTTCCGAAGCACCCGGATGGGCGTTGTGCGCCTTCAGAATGACGGTCGCGCCAGCGGCCAGTGCCGATGCGGTATCGCCGCCCGCCACCGAATAGGCGATCGGGAAGTTGCTCGCCCCGAAAATGGCCACCGGGCCGATGGCCATTTTTTGCAGCCGATGGTCCATGCGCGGGCGAGGCTGACGATCAGGCTGAGCCGGATCGATGGCCAGTTGCAGGAAGCGGCCTTTGCGCACGACTTCCGCGAATTGACGAAACTGGGTGGCGGCCCTTGTTGCCTCGCCTTCCAGTTGCGCTTGCGGCAAGCCCGTTTCAAGCGCGGCGCGTGCCGCTAACGCTTCGCGGACCGCTTCGAGATTGTCGGCAATGCTGTCGAGAAACGCCGCGCGCGCCGCGAGCGAGGTATGGCTGTAACTGTCGAATGCCTCGTCGGCGAGCGTTGCCGCCTGGTGGACTTGTGCCACCCCACCCAGCGCAAAATCCGGTTCGATCAACCTGTTGATGGCGGGGTTGAGCGCTTTCATTGTCCCTTCTGTGGCCGGGACGTCGTGGGCGCCGATGATCAGGTTTCCTGTCAATTTCATCGGCGGTTACTCCTGCTGTGCCAGGGTGGTAACGAGTTCGTTCGTCGTCACAATGGCGTGGGCGAAGGTGGGGCCGTTCAGTTCGTGGGCGGCGTGCATCATCTCCGGGCGGAAGGCGGCCGTCGCATCACGCACCAGAGTGACGTGGTAACCCAGTTCCGACGCGTAGCGGGCAGTCGCTTCGATGCAGGTGTTGGCCAGCAGGCCGACGATGATGACGTGGGTGATGCCTTTCTGCTTGAGGCGAAAATCGAGGTCGGTATTGGCGAAACCGCTGGACCCCCAATGCTCCTGAACGACGATGTCACCGTCCTTTGGCGCGAAATCCGGATGCCATTCGCCGCCCCATTCCCCGCGAGCGAAGTGATGCATGTGCATGATCTTGCACTGGGTCGGTGTCGGATGATCCCAGCCTTCGTAGTCGCCGTGTTCCCAGCGATGGTGCGGTACGATGACCACCGGAATGTCGCGGGCACGCACCGCGCGGTCGAGGGTGCGCAGGTTGTCCAGCAGGCCGACTTGCTCGGCGATCGGCTTGATCAAGGGGAAGACCTTGCCGTTTTCCGACAGGAAGTCGTTGTACGGATCGACCAGCAGGTAGGCGGTCCTGTTGAGCGGATAAGGGGCGTTCGACATGGCGATGTTCTCCACGAAAAGTTGAGTGACCGGTGCCGGGGACTTGCCTGGGCATCTTGTTGATATGATAATCATAGTAACTGTGAAAGAGGCAAGTCCGTATGTCGATAAATACCACTGTTCCCGAGACCCTGTGCCCGATTTCCCGGGCCGAGGCGATCGTGGGCGACCGCTGGACCGTGCTGGTCCTGCGTGAGCTGCTTATGGGGAGTCATCGGTACGACGAGATTCAGGCGCAAACCGGCGGCACCCCGCAAATGGTCGCTGCACGCTTGAAGAGTCTGGAGGCTGACGGCCTGGTCGAACGCCGTCTCTACAACGAACGCCCGCCACGCTACGAATACCACCTGACCGAAAAAGGGCAGGCCTTTTACTCGGTGGTGCTGGCGCTGCGCGCCTGGGGAGAAACCTGGTGCAAGTCGCCGGATGAAGGCCTGGCGGTGGTGTACACCCACAAAACCTGTGGCGAGCCCGCAGGATTAGGACCGCTTTGCGAACATTGCGGTGAGTTGTTGCGTCGGGATGAACTGATCAGTGAGCAGAGCGAAGCCTACGCCGCAGAACGACAAGCGCGGCGTGAGGCTTTCAAAGGGAGTCGGAGCCAGGCGTAAGGATGCTGTAGCCGCCCACCCCGAGCTTGCGAACGGGGAGGGCGTGGATGAAACGATCGACGATGCTAGAACTGCGGCGTGTATTTCACACTGAACATCACGTTGCGCGGATCGCCGTAGTTGTTGTTGCCATTGATCTGGTTGTAGGCCGCCGTGAAGTAGGTCTTGTCAAACAGGTTGTTGGCGTTCATCGCCAGCTCGATTTCCGACGTGAGCTGGTAACCGACACGGGCATTCCACACGGTGTAACCCGGTACGTTGACGGTGTGGTCGTAACCGATCGTGTGGGTTTGAGCAACGAAGCCCAGGCCCGTGCTGACACGGTTCCAGTCGCCGCTGAACTGGTAGTTGCCCCACACGCGCAGCATGTGTTTCGGCGTCCACCAGCTGAAGACCTTGCCTTCGTTCTCCGGGTCTTTGAGGTACTTGGTGGTGTTGTAGGTGTAGCCGGCAAACAGTTGCAGATTGTCGATCACTTCGCCGCTGATTTCAGCGTCGAGACCCTGGCTGCGCACTTTGCCGGATGCCTTCGAGCAGTACCAACCGTCGCAGATTTGCCCACCGTCCGTGTCGAGAGTGGCACGGTTTTCCTGGTCGTAACGGAACAGGGCCAGGGACGTATTGACCCGACCCTCCATCAACTCACCCTTGAGACCCACTTCGTAGTTCGTACCGATAATCGGTTTAACGACCGAGCCGCCTGTATCGCGTTCGGTTTGCGGTGTGAACACGTCGGTGTAGCTGGCATAGACCGCCCATTCGCGGCTCAGGTCATAGACGATACCGGCGTAGGGCGTCACTTCGCCGTTTTCATTGCTGGTGCTTTCAGGATCGGCGGTGATGCTGGTTGCGTCCTGGCGCCACGATTTATAGCTGTAGTCGTACCAGCTCACCCGTGAGCCGAGCACCAGGGTCAGCGGATCGATCGGCTTGACCCGCCAGCTGCCATACAGGCCTTTTTGGCGGATGTCATATTTGCTCGGCGTCCCACGACCTCCGGGGCTATCGAGCAAACCGTCGTAACTGATTTCCGGACGATCGTGATCAATGTTGAAGATATTGTCGGTGCTGTTATTGAAGGTCCGGGCGAATTTGTCGTCCGACGTGTACTTGGAATAGTTGCCGCCCACCATGATTTCCTGCTGCATGGACAAGGCTTCGAACTTGCCGGTGAGGTTCATGTCCAGAGCGACTTTGGTGGAATCCATATCCGTCACGAAGTCAGCGTATTGCACACCGCTGCCATCGGCATTGATGCCGGTGCCACTGGATTGCACCCTTGTGTTCTTTGCCTTGTTGGTTTCAGTCATGCGCACAGCGCCGACCTTGAAGGCCCAATCGTCGTTGAAACGGTGTTCCAGGTCGGTGTAGAGCGTGGTGACATCGATATCCGAATGGTTCCACTTTGCCCCGGTGTACGTCTTGCGCGGCAGGTCGATGGGTTTGCCGTCGGCGTAACGCGGGAAGCCGCGGACATTCGAGCGCGATTCGCCGTCGGACTGGCTGACTGCCAGGCCCAGGGTAGTGGCCTCGCTCAGATCGAAGTCCAGCGCGCCGTACAGCGAGGTGGTCTTGTACCACTCGGAATCGACGAACGAGTGGGTGTCATCCTGGTCGGCAACCAGGCGTCCGCGCACAGTGCCGGCCTGGTTCAGCGGCCCGCCGGCGTCCAGCTGCAGACCGTAGTGATCCCACGAGCCGGCCTTGCCGGTGAGGGTTACGGTCGGTGCGTTCTGGCCGCGTTTGCGCACCAGGTTGACCGCGCCGCCGGGGCTGCCGGTGCCCTGCAGCAAACCGGACGCGCCACGCAGCACTTCCATGCGATCGAAGAAAATCAGGTCCTGCGTGGCCCAGTTGCCCAGCGCGTAAGTGTTGCGCGGGATCGGCACGCCGTCGTACTGCCAGTCATCGATCTGGAAGCCGCGCGAACTGAGGACCAAGCCTCTGCCGACGCCTTGAGCCCCGACCAGGCCGGTGGTCTTGTTGGCCGCGTCTTTGAGATCGACGATATCCTGATCGTCCATTTGCTTGCGGGTCATCACCGTGACCGACTGCGGAATTTCCTTGAGGGTATGGCTGCCCTTGCCGATGGTCACCGCCCGCGCGGCGTAGGAACCCGAGCCTTCGGTGGTGGCGTCGGTGCTGCGCTCGACAATGGTGGTGACGCCCAGTTGCAACGCTGCGCTGTTGTCCGCAGCTGGCTCGACGCTGAAGTTACCTTGTCCGGTCACTCGCAATTGCAGGCCGCTGCCTGCCAAGGCCATCTGCATTGCCTGTTCCGCGGGCATCTGGCCGACCACTGCCGGCGCCTGTTTGCCCCGCACCAGCGACGGCTCCAATGAAACGATATGCCCGCTCTGGCTGGCGATGGCATTCAGCGTGCTGGCGAGTGGGCCGGCCGGCAAATTGAACGTCAGGTCTTGCGCCTGCGACAGGGCAGAGCTCGCGAGGGTTGCCAGGGCGACGGCGGCGGAAAGGGCGTGGGGCCACGGGTTGAACACAGCGTTCTCCTGAAAATGTGGAAGTGTCAGGAGATAGGTGGGACGAGAAATGAAAACCGGACACGAATGAGAGCGATTTGCAAAAAAAATCTTCCCGCGGGGTTATTTCGCACGAATCAGCGTCAACCATGGGCTGTAGCGGTCCACGCGAATCGGCAAGGTTTCCGCCAACGCCATGAACACCCGATCGGGATCGTTCAACGGAAATACGCCCTGGACGCGCAAGCCTCGAACGTCGGGCGCCACGCGGACAAAACCCCGGCTGTAAGGGCGTAGCGCGTCGACGACTTGCTCCAGTGGATCGTCCAGTACATTCAATCGACCGCTCAGCCAGTCGGCGCGATGACGCTGATCGCCGGCGACCGGTGCAATTTTTCCCGCATACAGCATGGCCGATTGACCTTCCTGCAGGTCGAGCGTCGTGCCATCGAACAGGCGGGCTTCGACCGAGTGCTGCAGCACCACGACGCGAGTGACGTCTTGTTCCTGAGCCACCAGGAATCGGGTGCCCAGCGCACGTGTTTCCCCTTGAGCGGTCCGCACGCGCAGTGGACGCTTGGGGTCAGCCGCCACCTGAATCACCAGTTCGCCATGGCGCAGAATCACCAATCGTTGCTTGTCATCGAAGCGCAGATCCACCGCGCTGTTGGCGTTGAGACTCAGGCGACTACCGTCGGCCAGCGTGAAGTTTTGGCGCTGGCCGCGAACGGTGTGCAGATCCGCCAGCAGCGAGTCACCCAGCGGGCTGCGAACACCCAGCCATGCGCCGCCGCCCAGCAGGCCCAGGCCCGCGATCACGCGCAGCGCATCGCGGCGTGAACTGCGGGGTTGCAGCAGCAGTTGCCGTGCTTCGTCGGCCTGGCCGGGCAGGCGTCGATCCAGCGTACGAATCGTGTTGAAGGAACCCCCGAGGCGCTCCTGCAATGTTGCCCAGGCGCGGGCGTGTGCGGGATCCATCATCAACCATGCGTTGAACCGTTCTTGCAGTGCGGCATCGGGCTTGCCGGCACGCAGGCTCACCATCCAGTCAATGGCCTGCTCGCTGACCGGGTCAAGGCGCGCTTTGCTCATGGCGCGAACTCGCTCAGATAGCACTGACACAATGCCTGTTTCATGTAGCGGCTGACCGTACGCTCCGACAGCCCCAGTTTTTGAGCAATCGCCACGTAGCTCAGACCGTCCAGCTGGCTGTAGAGGAACGTGGTTTTGACGACCATTGGCAAGCCGTCGAGCGCTCGGTCGATGGCGACCAGGGCTTCGATCAGCTGTAGTTGTTCTTCCGGGGAGGGCGCGAACGCTTCGGGCAGCGTGGACAGGCGTTCGAGGTAGGCCAGTTCCAGTTTGCGCCGGCGATGGCGGTCAAAGATCAGCCGTCGGGCAATGGTCGAGAGGTAGGCGCGGGGTTGTTCGATGCTGTCCGGGTCCACCCGGGCCACCAGCATCTGGCAAAACGTATCGGCGACGGTGTCCTCAGCGTCCGCGTGATTGCGCAGGCGCCGCTGGATATGCTGCAGCAGCCAGCGATGATGGTCGCTGAAAAAGAAGCCCAGCTTGCTGGTTGGAGGAGATTGCACCGGTTGGCTTTCCAGATGTTAGTGTGAATCGTTCTCAATACTACCTTTGAGAGGATGACCACTGCAATCTCTGACTTCGCCAAGGGAACGGGCACTTCTTTGGTTCAACGATCCGCCAGTTCTTCCAGCAGGTCTGCTGAAGGAACGAAGAACAGGCCTCCGGTGACCGCCGTGCTGAAATCGAGCAAACGGTCGTAATTGCCCGCGGGTCTGCCGACAAACATGTTCTCGAGCATCAGCTCAAGCGGGGCAGGCGAGCGCGCATAGCCGATGAAATACGTGCCGAACTCACCGGC
Organism: Pseudomonas sp. SJZ080; assembly: GCF_007828295.1. Lineage (NCBI taxonomy): Bacteria > Pseudomonadati > Pseudomonadota > Gammaproteobacteria > Pseudomonadales > Pseudomonadaceae > Pseudomonas > Pseudomonas sp. SJZ080. The sequence goes on along the minus strand of NZ_VIUK01000007.1, from coordinate 189,491 downwards.
GCCCGGGCGACCAAAGGGCATGTTGTCGCGCAGGATTTTTACTTCCTGACCGTCTTGGGTAATCGTCGTCAAGGCGCTGTGCGAGGAGGTCGGTTTGACCGAATCATCGAGTTCGATGTCGGACAGTTTGGTTCGCCCGATAACCCGTTCCTGAGCCTCGACGGACAACGCGTTCCAGGCAGTCATGTTGTGCAGGTACTTTTGCACCAGCACATAGCTGCCTGCGGTGAACGACGGATCTTCGTTGCCCACGAGCGTGAAGTCGACAGCCTTGCGACCGACCGGGTTTTCGGTGCCATCCACGAAACCGATGATGCTGCGCATATCGAAATAGCGAAAACCCTGGATTTCATCGACGACCGAAACCGCCTCTCCAAGTGATGACAGTAACTGCGTTGCCAGTTCGAAGCAGAGGTCCATCTGGTCTGCACGGATGTGCAGCAAAAGGTCGCCGGGCGTCGCAATGGCTCGGCGTCCCTCTACACCAAATTCGCGAAAGGCATGCAGTGAGGCAGGGCGCGGATTGCCGAACAGCGCGTCCCACGCCGTAGACCCAAAACCGCAGACACACGACAGGTTACCGGAGGGAACGCGTTTGCCAACCGATCGTGTCAGGGCCGCGACATCGGCGCACCAGGCCCGGACTTTACCGGCAGCGTCACTGCCAGGCGCCAGCGTTGCCACGATAAAAATCGCGCTGCTGGTTATGGGGTTACAGACGGCTTGAGGTTCAGGCGTTTGGTTATCCATTGGCGTCCACGTTGTCCAGGAGAGTTGCGACACTCTAGCGTTCTCGCCAGTTGAGTGAAACACGCGTGTTCGGTCTGAACGTTGACGCTGTTCCTGGTTGAGATAAAAGGGGACAGGGCTCGAATACCCCATCCCCTTCATCACGTCACAATCAGAACTTGAACGCCTGGCGCCCAACCAGCAGCCATTTGCCTTTCTGCTTCTGCCAGATCTGGAAATTTTCGATTTCGGTCGGAATCACTTCGGTGCCTTTCAGCGCCTGTGCCGAAAAATGGTTGCGAACCAGGGCGACGTCACCGGAGAGGGTGATGGTCTGGTTTTGCATCTCCAGGGTTTTGAACGCGCTTCGGCCGGTTTCGATGTCGGCAATGTATTCCTGTTTGTTCTGGATCTTCCCGCTGGAATGCCCGTAGGTCAGGTTCTCGGCGGTCAGCGCGTTCAGTTCGGGAATGTTCTTTTTCAGCATGGCTTGGGTCAGGTGGTCGACGGCCTGCGCCACATCTTTCTCAGCGGAGGATGGTGTGGCCGCGACGTAGCCACTGAACAGGCACAGAAAACCAATCAGCACTTTCATTTTTTTCATGGGTGTTTCCTTGTTGTTGTGGGTGATCGAGTGAGGAATAAAAGGGGCTATTCATCAGTCGTCGTACAACCTAGCATGTACTGTGGGAAAAACGAACTTGCAGGCCGGGCTTTTCTCGAAGTCAGGAACCGCGCAGGCTTATCGCGTCATCGTTGAAAAACACGGCCGCGCCACCCCGCGAAAGCTTGGAAGCTGCAGCCATCGCGAATGGGTCCTGATGTTGGGTGAAGCCCATTACGTGCGTTACGACGAGACCACCGCTGCACGCTTGTTGAGCCTGGGCAAAAAGCTCAGACCCTGCAGGCGCTTCCGGGCCCCAAGGCCCGCGCTGTATCCAACCTGTGAGGCGCTCAAATCCACATCCCCGGTACGAGCTCACGCTGCTGGTTCCCCTTCGCGGCAAAACGCAAAAAGCGCCGATGACGACCGCATGTCGCAAAAGCACGAACACATCGACATAACCTTCAATTCCCCTGCGTCGCGGTCGATAACCTGTTCAGACGCCATCCACGAATGGCTGTAGCCAACTGACCAGGGGACCCACAGAGTGTCGATAAAATTACGCTTGATCCTGCTGATTGGCACCGGTCTGCTTACGGCCTTGATCATGAGCCTGGTGAGTTACCTGGGAAATTCGCAAATGGCGACCGCGGTGAACGACAACGAGGTCAGCATGACCGCGCTGCGCAATCACCTCGAAGCCGACATGATGCACGACGCATTACGCGCCGATGTGCTGTCGGCGATGTTGGTCGGGCTCGGCAAAAGCACCAGTACGAATGCCGAAGTGCGCAGTTCCATCGAGGAACACGCGTCGCACTTTCGTGAAGTGCTGGGTGAAAACCTCAAGCTGCCGGTCAACGACACCATCAAGGCCGGCTTGAACACGATCAAACCCAGCCTCGATACCTACATCAACGCCGCCGAGCGCATTGTCGGGCTGGCCTTGGGAAATCCGGATGCGGCACAAAAAGAGCTGGGTAACTTCAACACCGCGTTCAGCCAGCTGGAAGACCAGATGGCTGCCCTCAGTGAGCTGATCGAGACCAACACCCAGCAGACCAGCGCAGGCACTCAGCAGGTCATCGGCAACGCCAATCTCACGCTGGGCATCGTGCTTGCCGCCAGCCTGTTGCTGCTGCTCGCCCAGGGACGCTGGGTGATTCTGAGCATCATGGGGCCGTTGCAGACTGCGAGCCGTATCGCCGAGAGCATCGCCCACGGCAACTTGAGCGAAACGATTGCCGAGCCCACCCGCAAGGACGAAGCCAGCGCGCTGATCCGCAGCCTGGCGACCATGCAGCGCGATTTGCGCGGCATGATCGAAGTGGTGCGCAGCAACGCCCATGGTGTCAGTGGCATGAGCGCACAGTTGAGCAATGGCTGCCATGAAGTCGCCGACAGCAGCCAGCAGCAAAGCGCCGCCGCCAGCACCATGGCCGCCGCCGCGAGTGAAATGACCGCGAGCATCGAGGACATTACCCGCCACGCCGAGCGCGCGCTGAACATGGCCAACCAGGCCGAGGCACTGGCCAAGGATGGCGGTCGGGTGATCCATCAGGTGGTCAACGACATGGACGGGATTGCGCGTTCGGCGCAGCAGTCGGCCCAGGTCATCCGCACGCTGGACAAGGAATCCGAGGGCATTTTCAGCATCATTCAGGTGATCAAGGGCATCGCCGATCAAACCAACCTGCTGGCGCTGAACGCCGCCATCGAGGCCGCGCGTGCCGGGGAGCAGGGCCGCGGCTTTGCCGTGGTGGCCGACGAAGTCCGTAGCCTGGCGGGGCGCACCAGCGCCTCTACCCAGGAAATCGCCACCATGGTCGCGCGCATCCAGCAAAGCACCCGCGAGGCGGTCACCAGCATGGAGGCGGGTGTGGCCCAGGTCGACAAAGGCATGGCCGTGACCGCCGACGTCGAACGCGCCATCCGCGAAATCCTCGAGGCCACGCTGAACACCACGCAACTGGTGAACGACATCTCCCGCACGATCGGCGAGCAGAGCCTGGCCAGCAATGAAATCGCGCATCAGGTGGAGATGATAGCGGGCATGTCCGAAGGGAACAGCAAGGTCATTGGCCAGACGGCTTCGACCACGGACGAGCTGTCCACCCTGGCGGGCAAGCTGTCCCAGTCGGTCGACAGGTTTCGTCTCTGAGACATGAAACCCGACCCTGCAGGAGTCGGCTTGCTGGCGATGCTGACAACGCGGTATCCCGTCAAACCGCGTTGATACTTTCGCCAGCAAGCCGGCTCCTACAGGTACTTATCCGTCACCGCCCCTTCTGAAGCGCTGGACACCGTCTTCGCATACTTCGCCAGCACCCCGCGTTTGTACTTCGATTCCGGCCGCACCCAGCGGGTCTTGCGATCGGCCAGTTCCGCATCGGAAACATCGACCGTGATCTGTCTGCTTTGCGCATCGATAGTGATTTTGTCTCCATCTTCGATCAACGCAATCGGCCCGCCATCAAAGGCTTCCGGCGTGATGTGCCCCACGACGAAACCGTGGGAACCACCGGAAAAACGGCCATCGGTGATCAGCGCAACGTCCTTGCCCAAGCCTTTGCCCATGACCGCCGACGTCGGCGAAAGCATTTCACGCATGCCCGGGCCGCCCTTGGGGCCTTCGTAACGGATCACGATCACGTCACCCGCTTTCACTTCGCCGTTGAGAATGCCGGCCAAGGCGCCTTCTTCACCGTGATAGACCCGTGCCGTGCCTTCAAAACGCAGGCCTTCCTTACCGGTGATCTTGGCCACCGCGCCAGTCGGTGAAAGGTTGCCGCGCAACACAACAAGGTGCGAGTCCTTTTTGACCGGCCGATCGAAGGGCAGGATCACGTCCTGACCTTCCGGATAATCCGCCACGTTTTCAAGGTTTTCCGCGAGGGTCTTGCCGGTCACCGTCATCGCATCGCCATGCAGCATGCCAGCCGCGAGCATGCGCTTCATCAACGGTTGAATGCCGCCGATGGCGACCAGTTCGCTCATCATGTATTGGCCGCTGGGGCGCAGGTCGGCCACCACCGGCGACACCTTGCCCAGCTCGACGAAATCATCCAGCGTCAACTCGACATCCACCGCGTGCGCCATGGCCAACAGATGAAGCACCGCATTGGTCGAGCCGGCGAGGGCGATCACCACGCGGATCGCGTTTTCGAAGGCTTTGCGGGTCATGATGTCCCGCGGCTTGAGGTCCAGTTTCAGCAGCTCCATGACCTGCTGGCCGGCGCGGAAACTGTCCGAGGCCTTGTCGCTGCCGACGGCGTCCTGCGAGCTGGAACCCGGCAGGCTCATGCCCAGCGCTTCAATGGCCGAGGCCATGGTGTTGGCGGTGTACATCCCGCCGCAAGAACCGGGGCCGGGAATCGCCACTTCCTCGATCTGCTTGACCTGGATTTCGTTGATGTCGCCGCGCGCATTCTGGCCCACGGCTTCGAACACGGAAATGATGTCGGTGTGGCCGGCGCCCGGCCGGATCGTACCGCCATAAACGAAAATGGAAGGGCGGTTCAGCCGCGCCATGCCGATCAGGCAGCCCGGCATGTTCTTGTCGCAACCGCCCACCGTCACCAGACCGTCGAAGCCTTCGCACCCGGCGACGACCTCGATTGAATCGGCAATCACCTCCCGCGACACCAGCGAATACTTCATGCCTTCGGTGCCGTTGGCGATGCCGTCGGAAATGGTGATGGTGTTGAAAATCACGCCCTTGGCCCCGGCGGCATTCGCGCCCTGTTCGGCCTCTTTCGCCAGTTTGTCGATGTGCATGTTGCACGGCGTGACCATCGCCCAGGTCGAGGCGATGCCGATCTGCGGCTTCTTGAAGTCCTCGTCGGTGAAACCCACGGCTCGCAGCATCGAGCGGCCGGGGGCGCGCTCCACACCGTCGACCACTTGGGAGGAATATTTGCGCAGATCTTTTTTATCGCTCATGACTGCTCCTCAGCGGCTCGTCGAAAAAACAGATTGAGTATAGTGGCCCCGGCGCGCGTGTTCGGACTATCAGGTCGGGAACAGACGCGCTGGTTTGCGATGTCGTGATATTCTTCGCCTCAACTTGGTTTGACCTATTCAGTTTGCGTGTCCTCGAGACGCGCCAACAGAATCACTGTCGCTCAAGTAGCTGAAGCCAATAAAGATAAAAAGTCAGTTCAGTAGGGACATATAAACTGAGGTCGATGGATCACGTCGGCCTTGTGTGCCCACCCTCCGATTTCATGTGCGAGCACCCACGACATCCTGCCTGAATGCCGTGAAACAAGGGCTTGTGAGTGAAGATCGAAGGGCGGATGGCGTTTTATCAAAGGTGCTACAGATGTTTAAGAAAATGAACACGGCCCTGTTGGGGCTGGCTTTGTCGATGGGGATCACGTCCGTTCACGCGGAAGAGGCAAAGAAAGTCGATGTGTTGCTCATCGGCGGCGGCATCATGAGCGCGACCCTGGGTGTCTGGCTCAATGAGCTGGAACCTGGCACTTCGATGGAAATGATCGAGCGCCTCGACGGCGTCGCCCTGGAAAGCTCCAACGGCTGGAACAACGCCGGTACCGGTCACTCTGCCCTGGCCGAGTTGAACTACACCCCGGAAGACGAGAAGGGCAACGTCTCGATTCCGAAAGCCGTTGAAATCAACGAAGCGTTCCAGATTTCCCGTCAGTTCTGGGCCTGGCAGGTTCAGCAAGGCGTGCTGAAAAACCCGCGTTCGTTCATCAACTCCACGCCGCACATGAGCTTTGTGTGGGGCGACGACAACATCAAGTTCCTGAAGAAACGCTACGAAGCCCTGCAGGCGAGCCCGCTGTTTGCCGGTATGCAGTATTCCGAAGACCCGGCCGTGATCAAGAAGTGGGTTCCGCTGATGATGGAAGGGCGTGACCCGAACCAGAAAATCGCGGCCACCTGGTCCCCGATCGGCACCGACGTCAACTTCGGCGAAATCACCCGCCAGTTCGTTGCGCACCTGCAAACCACGCCGAAGTTCGACTTGAAACTGTCTAGCGAAGTGCAAGACATCACCAAGAACGAAGACGGCACCTGGCGCGTCAGCTACAAAAACCTGAAAGATGGCAGCAAATCCGAAACCGACGCCAAATTCGTGTTCATCGGCGCGGGCGGCGGTGCATTGCACCTGCTGCAGAAGTCCGGGATTCCTGAAGCCAAGGAATACGCAGGCTTCCCGGTTGGCGGCTCGTTCCTGGTAACCGAGAACCCTACCATCGCCGAGCAACACCTAGCCAAGGCCTACGGTAAAGCCTCTGTCGGCGCTCCGCCGATGTCGGTTCCGCACCTGGACACCCGTGTTCTGGACGGCAAGCGCGTTATCCTGTTTGGCCCATTCGCGACCTTCAGCACCAAGTTCCTCAAGGAAGGCTCGTACCTGGACCTGCTGACCACCACCACCACGCACAACGTGTGGCCAATGACCAAGGTCGGCATCAAGGAATACCCGCTGGTCGAGTACCTTGCCGGTCAACTGATGCTGTCGGATGAAGACCGCCTCAACGCCCTGAAAGAATACTTCCCGAACGCCAAGGCTGAAGACTGGCGCCTGTGGCAAGCCGGCCAGCGCGTGCAAATCATCAAGCGTGATGAAGCGGCGGGTGGCGTCCTGAAACTGGGTACCGAAATCGTTGCTTCCGCTGACGGCACCATCGCCGGTCTGCTGGGCGCTTCGCCGGGTGCCTCGACTGCTGCGCCGATCATGCTGACCGTGCTGCAGAAAGTGTTCAAGGACAAGGTCGCTTCGCCTGCCTGGCAGGAAAAGCTGCACCAGATCGTGCCGAGCTATGGCACTCAGCTGAACGGCAGCCCTGAAAAAGTGGCTGAAGAGTGGGCCTACACCGCCAAGGTGTTGCAACTGACTCCGCCGCCGGCGATCGGTCAGGTGGCGGCTCCGGCTGCCGCTCCGGCCGAGGCGCCAAAGGCACCGAAAGCCAACGCTGCGAGCGACATGGCTCTGTAATCAGGGCGTAATCTGAAAGCCCACTGAACCGGTGACGGTCAGTGGGCTTTTTTGTGGGCGAAGACACTGCAGGAGCGAGCTTGCTGCGGGTGGCGTTCCGACGATGGTCGTCAACGATAATGCGAAACACCAGATGCCCCGTGGCGACCTTGGGTTTTTCGCGAGCAGGCTCGTTCCTACAAAATGAAATGTGGTGTAAACCGATTTGAGCACTAGACACGGGTTTCAATCCGGAAAGACCGGTAGGCCGCCTTGCAAAGTCCCGGCCTTATATCTTTACTGTTACTCAATGTAAGCGCGCTGCATCATAAAATATGTCTTGTTTTTCAAGGTTTAAGCGCGCTTATTGAAGTTCCGCCCGGATCTTTTATATCTGATCTGCCTAAGATAAAGCTCAAAGGATGACGAAAAGTGAAAGATAACTTGGCGGCAGTTATCCGAAAACTCATTTCCCCTTCAATGCGGTATGAAATGAGGCAGGCTTCAAGCTGGCTGCGAGACATCCTTGGGCGTGCGTGTGTCTGGCGTTGGGAAATTACCAGGTTCAGGCTGCAAAAGGACAGTCCTTACGAGATCCTCTATATCGGGAGGAAACAGCAACGGGAAATGGCCAAGCTACTCATCGGGGGGAAGAACACCTCTGTGACTGACGGCGAGCCGAAACCCGCCGAGCCGAAACCCGCCGAGTCGAATCATGTGGTGGTGGTCAGTGAGGTGCGGACCCCGGGGACTTTGTCTATTCCCTTGTATCTGAGTGCCGTCGTTCCGCTGGGGCGCTCCATCGAGGACATCACCGCAAAATACGATGGTGAGCTGCGTCGAAACATCCGCAAGAACCGACCGCACTATCACATGAGGCCGGCGCTGCTGGATGAAGAAATAGACAAGGCCGACAGGGAAATGCTTCGGCCTTATGCCCAGGCAAGGCAAGGCATCCACGCTGCGCAATTTCCCACCGAGGAAGTGTTCAGGATCGCCAGGACTGTCGGGCGGCTCGACCTGATCATGCGGGATGACGAAGTAATTGGCTGTCACCTGGGCTGCGCCGTAACGCGTGGCGGAAAACGCTATTGGAGCACGCTGCGTTTCGGGTACACCGAGGCGGTTTTTTCAGATGCCAAGCGACTGGGCGAGGTCAACGCGATTACCACCTTCATGGCGCTTGAGTCGGCGATCCATGAAGGCTTCGATTATTACGACATCGGTCTTTGCGTGGCACGGCCGGATGACGGACTGCTGAAATGGAAACGAAGGCGCGGCGGTGACGTTGATTCCCTGGGCAACCACGCTTATATGTTTCTGCGACTGCCCAAGGCAGGTGTCGCCAGATTCCTTTGGGACACGCCGCTTTTTGCTGCCGAAGGAAAGGAATTGACCCTTCACCTTGGCTTGCCTGACGGGCCAAGCGATGAAGAGGCCGCCAGCCGCTATCATGAAATGGTATTTGGCGGGCTGCACAAGATTTATCTCTACTGCGCGCAGAACTCGGGCGAACAGTTTCTCGAAACCTTGCGCAGTCGCTACGCTAACTTGCAGACCCCACCCGTTATGGAAAGGATTCCATCCAGCTGAGTATTTTCAGAACGTTCTGTCCAGAAGGGAGGACTTTTCATGGAAAGCGATGTCTCGCACATCAGCACTTCGACCGCTGGCAATCGAAGGAAATGGACCCTTGCCGCCTACAGGTACATGGCAAGAAAAAGACTCGCGCGCAAGGCAGAGATCAACCTGAAAAGCCTGGCGGTCAAACGCTGGAACGTTGCGCCGGGTGGCGTATCGTACTCTCCACCGGCTTTCTTCCTGCCCGGTCAGATGGAACGCGTGACGGGGTGGGAGGCAAAGCGTTTTTATCCGTTCGAGCATCCGGCGCGCACGATGGAAGGGCTGGGTGACGTGGTCCAAGGCCCGACACGCGGTTACTTGCTCGAGAATGTCTGGCTGATCGATGGAGCGCTCTACAAGGACAACGCAAGTTTCTGGTTGTCTCTCAAGCCCGGCAGGTTTCCGCGCATTGTCGTGGAGCATGAGATCGACCGCGCGGCCGTCTTCTGCACGCAGAATGGCAATACCTGGTTTGGTACGCGGTTGATGGAAGACTTCCCGACCTATCCATTGGCCTGCGATGAAGGCGTCCCGGTGACCACCGCGCCATCCGCCCGGTTTCCTCTCTCTGCCCAGACTCTCGCGTACGAAGAGTGGCTTGGCATGAAGCCGGTTCGCTTGAACGGCGCGTTTTTTCATGAGCTCGTGCTATTCGACGATTTCAGCAACAACCAAAGCAGGCACCTGCGTTACCGGGCCATGGGGGAAAAGCTGCTGTCGCACGTGAGCCATGAGGATCACCCGGGCGTGTTCATTCTTCGCGGAAGCGCCGGCGACTTGCGCCTTTTGCGCAACGAACTCGAGATCGCCGAACATCTGCGCAAGACTCGAGGTTTTCGTGTACTCGATCCTTTGAAAACCGACGTCCCGACCATCGTGGCGACCTGTGCCGGAGCGCGGACCGTGATCGGGGTCGAAGGCAGTCAGCTCGTACACGGTGTCAATGTATTGCAGCAGGGCGGTTCGTTGCTGACGCTGCAGCCACCGAACCGCTTCGTCAGTTACTTCAAATACCTGACGGATCGCGACCAGCAGAATTTTGGCTTTGTGGTCGGCACGCCTGAGGGCGATGGCTTCAAAATCGATATTGAAGAGGTGGAGCGCACATTGGACCTGTTTCCTTCATGACGGCCGCCCGGGCTCTGTGATCCGCAGTTTTTTACCCAATCTGCCACTTTCGCCACAAGGGCGGCGGATCTAAAGTCGAGGGCGCCTCTTCAGGGAACTTCTGGTCATGTACAGCCCGCTTGCCCTCCCGGGTACCGCTCGCCACTTCCACGACCGCATCTACGCCGGCGACATCATGCTTGTCGCGGACTTGCAGCCCATGACAGCACTGGTCGAGTTCACCCGTGCCTTCCTCGAAGAGGCGCTGCATCCCTGGCCGCCACAACACATCCATCGCTACTTGAGCCACGAACAGCAGACGGTGCTGTTCGCAAAATGCCAGAACGAATTCGCTCGCTCGGCCGAGATCCAGCGCCTGTGGCAGGCGGTTATCGAACAGCTTGGGTTGACCCCGGATTCTCTGGCGTGCGATCGATTGCACCTGCGTTTCCAGCCCCACCGGGAAGCCGAGCAGTTCACCCCACGCGCCCGCACCACGGCCACCATCGCCTTCCACCGCGATACATGTGGCTCGAACATGTACGCGCAGACCAATTGGTGGGCGCCGGTCTATCCGGTCACGGCCGGTCGGACGTTCGCGTTGTACCCCGGCCTGTGGCAGCGGCCGCTGCTCAATTCGAGTGTCACCTTCGATATGCGCGCCATTTTGCAGCGCTCCCATCAGGACGGACGCAATGCAGTGGATGCCGACGAGGCCATCCCGCATCTGCTGGAGGCAATTGCCGCGGAGGAGGGGATTGCCGTTGAGATCGCCCCCGGCAGTCTCATCGCCTTTTCCGGGGCCCATGCCCATGCCGGCGTCGGCAACAGCACCGGCCTGACGCGGATCTCGTTCGAGACACGCTCAGTGCTGATCGCCGACGTGATGGCCGGGTTGGGCGCCCCCAACATCGACGGTTACGCGCCGTGGCAGACGCCGGGGTTGTTTCGCCGGATGAGCGACGGTCAGCGCCTGAGCGATATTCTTGGCTGTGGGGTCGTTGAGCGCTATTCGCGGTCGGCTTGAAAAAGCGCTGCGAATGGGGCTAGATCCTTCCCACATCCCTCGTCGCCAGGATCTGTTTATGCCGCTGAGTTTTCACAAGATGCACGCCAATGGCGATGACTTCGTTGTTGTGGACGCACGAAACTCGGCCAACCCAGTGACCAGTGCCATCGCTCGGCGAATGGGCGATCGCAACCGTGGCGTCGGCTTCAATCAACTCGCGGTGCTGCTCGATTGCGATGACGCCGCCGCGCGGCTGGTGTTCTGGAACGCCGATGGCTCCCCGCTGGATGCTTGCGGCAGCGCAACGCGCGGTGCCGCGGACAGGCTGATGCGCGAAGCCAATTCCACCTCGATTGTGCTGCGCACCAACCGGGGTTTGCTGACGTGCGAACGAACCTCGACCGGCGCCATTTCGGTCAACATGGGAGCGCCGCTTTTTGGCTGGTCGGATATTCCTTTGGCTCAGGAACTGGATACGACTGTCCTGCCCCTGGAGGGAGGCCCGACCGCGTGCAGCATGGGCAATCCGCACTGCACTTATTTTGTGGATGACCTGACGGCGATTGATATCGCGAGCATCGGGCCGGCCATTGAAACCAACCCGCTGTTTCCCCTTAAAACGAACGTGCATTTTGTTCAGGTTATTGACCGCAAGCATATTCGGTTGCGTATTTGGGAACGTGGGGGTGGAATTCCGCTGGGCTCCGGTTCTTGCTGTTGTGGTGCGGTTGTTAATGGGATTCGTCGGGGTTTACTGGATGAATCCGTTGAGGTCGAGTGTGATGGCGGGAGCGTGACGGTTCAGTGGGATGAGGTGGGGGCGGTGTTTCTTACTGGGCCGGTGGAGGCGACTTTTTCGGGGACCATCGCGGATGGCTTATTGAACGCTTGATTGGCGCTTTTTCGTAGTAAGCGGTGCAGCCCCGTTGGGCTTCGAAGAAGACTTAATGGATTCATTCATCGTCATGTATTAGCTCCAAGGCCTTGATCCACTCGGTCGGAGCTTCAAATTTTGCGTAATACGACTGTTTTTCTGAATCACTTAATTGAGTGAAAAAAGGCAGGAAGTAGTTGTCGTTGTAGTAACCCTGCGCGCCTTGCATATGGCCACCCCCAACGCGCCGCCGATGCCTTGCAGCACGCGGGCCAGAACAAACATTTCGATGTTCTGGCTTAGCCCGCACAGGAGCGAGGCGAGGGTGAACACGACGATTGCGCCGGCGAAGACTCGCCGCGCTCCAAAGCGGTCGGCGATCCAGCTGGAAAGCGGGATGAAGATTGCCACCGCCAGAATGTAGGCGGTGATGCCCACGTTCATGTCGACCGGTGTGATCTCGAAGGCGCTGGCCATGGTGGGCAGCGCGGTCGCGATGACGGTCGCGTCGAGGTTTTCCGTGAAAAAGGTCACCGCCACCACCAGCGCGATCAGCCGGGTTTGCAGGCTCAGGCCGGACTCGGTTGTGGTACGTGGATCGGGCGTGGCGGGTGACTTCACCGAGGTGATCCTTTTTCGAGACGCGTCAAACAGAAAACGTCGCGATGAGTTTTACCACTCCGAGCCCACTCAGTCCCTAACTCCGGGACTTGAGACGTTCGACGATCGCCTTGCCCACGTCCAGTGCTGAGCCCGGGGTTTGTCCAGTCACCAGTTCGCGGTCAATGACGACGTTGGAAGTCCAGGGCGAGGTGTTGCTGCGATAGACGCCGCCCGCTTGTTCCAGTGCCGTTTGCGGATAGAACTTCATGGCGCCGCCATTGAGCAAGCCCTTGGCCAGTTCCTCTTCCTGATTGCTGATGACCGTGAATTTATAGCCGGTGTAGGTCCAGCCTTTTGTCGAGGCTTTGCCGCCGGTCTCGAGTTGTCGGGTGAAAGCGACAGGATCGGCCAGGGTCGACAGCAGGGCAATCGGGCCGTGGCAGACGAGGGCAGTGGTCTTGCCGTTGTCATGGAAGTTGTTCAGCAGCTTGCCCAGCGCGGCGCTGTGCAGCAGGTCCTGCATCGGCGCATGGCCGCCGGGGACGTAGACGGCATCGAACTGTTCGTAGCCGATCTGTTCGACCCGCGCCAGGCTGATGACCGGCGACTCACCTTTCGAGGTGATTTTCAGGTGATCCAGCAGTGCCTTGTGCGCCTGCAAGGCCGCCACGTCATTGTTGAAATACATCTTGTCGTTGGACGACTGGTCCAGAGTCGGCGCCTTGCCGGTCGGGGTGGCGAAGGTCACCGAGTGCCCGGCATCGAGCAGCAGTTTTACCGGTTGCATCAGTTCGTTCAGGTAGAAACCGGTGGCGAAGACCTTGTTGTCCTTGAGGTCGAGGTGGTCGGAGTCTGACAGCACGATCAGGACATTGCCGGCCTGTGCGTTGAAGGCGGCGGCGGAAATGGTCATGGCGAGGGCGAGTCGGGCGATAGGGCGCATGGGGCTTCCGTGAGTGATCGATCGGCGGGTGCTGATCGTTGATTCACTATATTCATGCCTCCGTGGGCGATAAACTCGCTGCAAAGGAAAGCACTTGTTCTTTGGAGGTCAAGGTGAGCCGGCGATTCGATTATCTCGCGGACGTTGAAGTGTTCGTCACCGTGGTGGAAAAGGGTTCGTTGAGCGCCGGGGCGGTGTTTCTGGCGACCACACCGTCGGTGGTCAGCCGGGCGATTTCGCGCCTGGAAGCGCGTCTCGGGGTCCAGCTGTTGCGACGCACGACCCGACGCCTGAGCCTGACCGAGGCGGGCCTGCTGTACCTTGAACAATCACGCGCGGCGTTCGGGTTGATCGATGATGCCGAGCGGACGATCCAGGGGCAGGAGGGCGAGTTGACCGGGCGGGTGCGGCTCAGTGTGCCGACGACCTACGGGCATTACCGGTTGCCGCCCTTGCTGTCTCGATTTACGCGGCAGTACCCGCAGGTGCGAATCGAGTTGAGCATCAGCAATCGCAATGTGGATCTGGTGGCGGAGGGGTATGACCTGGCGATTCGTCTCGGGCAATTGCCGGACAGTGGCCTGATCGGCCGCAAGCTTGAAGACGCGGGTTTGTGCCTGGTCGCCGCACCGGATTACCTGAGTCGTGCCGGCACGCCGCGCAGTGTCGACGAACTGTCGGCGCATGCCTGCCTGCCGTTTGTGATGCCCAGCAGCGGTCGCGTCGGGCCCTGGCTGTTTCGCGAACAGGGGGTGGATCGGGAGTGGATACCTGAGGCGAATGTGCAGGTGTCCGACGACGTGCTGGGCATTGTGTCTCTGGCCGAGCACGGCATGGGGATCTGTCAGAGTTACGACTTCATCGTCCGTGAGCGGATTCAAAGTGGCCGCCTGGTGCCGCTGCTCGAACAGTCGGGCGGACGCTCCCGACCGTTCTCTGTGATCTACCCGCCCCATCGCCAGTTGTCCGCGACAGCGCGGGCCTTGATCGACTTTCTGACCCGGGAAGTGGCCACCGACGACCTTCTTTGAAAAAGCACTCACCGTTGCAGTGAGCGCCGGCCGGCCTGGCTTCGCGCGTCAGATTTTATCGATCGGCACCCCGTGGTTGTTCTTCCACATCAACACCACGGCACTGGCGATCACGGCGACCACGATCAGGTAAATGTTGAACATCCACCCCATGTTTTCCGAGTACAACCAGGTCGTCAGGTACGAAGCCGTTCCGCCAAACACCGCCACACCCAAAGAAATGCACACCCCAAACATGCGTGTGCGATAGCGGGTCGGAATCTGCTCCGAGATCGAAGCAGGTTTGCAGCCGGTGATAAAGCCTACCAACAGCAAGCCTGCCGTCTGCGCCACCATCAACGTCCACGGCTCATTGGAGATCAAACCCCACAGCGGGAACAGCGTCGCGGCAATCCCCAGCAAGGAAATCAGCGCTGAAATCTTGCGTCCCCACTGATCCGAGATCCAGCCGGAGATCGGCAGGAACACCAGGTAAATGACCTGTGCAATACAGCTCATGGTGAACGCACTGCGCGGGTCCATGCCCTTGACGCTGATGGCGTAGATCGACGCTGAGGTGACCCACGTGTAATACGTCAACGTGGCGCCGGCTTCATAGAGAAACAAGCGAACGCCGTGTTGAATGATGGTGCCGCGGCTCCACGCCGGTTCTTCGGACATGCCACCGGCACTTGGGCTGTGTTCGCTTTCCATCATGTTGCGCCGCAGCCACAAGGCAAAAACCGCCAACAGGCCACCGGTGGCGAAAGGGATGCGCCAGCCCCATTCCTGCATTTCACTGACGGACAACAACGACGTCAGCAAGGCCATGTAAAACGTCGCCAGCAACGATCCGCAACCGACGGCCAGAAACACCGTGCTCGACCATAGCCCGCGGTGTTTCGGCGGCGCGATTTCAGCGATGTAGGCGTAAGAGGTGGTGGTTTCGCCGCCATGGGCAAAGCCCTGCACCAGCCTGGCCAGCAGCAGGAGTGCTGAGGCCCAACTGCCAATCGCGTCATACGAGGGAATGAACGCAATCAGCAAACTGGCGCCGGCCATCAGCAACATGGTGCTGAGCAACACCACGCGCCTGCCCAGCCTGTCGGCGAGGATGCCGAAGAAGATGCCGCCAATCGGCCGTAGCAGGAACCCGGCGGCAAACACCGCCAGCGTGTTGAGCAGGGCAGAGGTGGCGTTGCTTTTATCGAAGAGTGCCGCCGCGATGTACACCGATGCGACGGTGTAGATCGTCCAGTCGAACCACTCCAGCAGGTTGCCGACGCCGGTGGCCATCAATGACTTTCTGCGCAGGGTGGTACGTGTTTTGGCCTGCCCGATCGAGTAGTCGGGCATGGTCTCGGTGATGTTATTCATTGTTGGCTCCGAGATGTTTCATGAACCACGGGATGTGGTGGGTGACGATGCGGTGCGGAAAGCTCCCTGAAAAAACGAGATGTCCCTGAAATACACAATTCTGTAGGAGCCGGCTTGCTGGCGATCCAGTCGCTGCGGTGTGTCAGGTGCACCGTGGTGATTTCATCGCCAGATCAAGCCGGCTCCTACAGGTGGGGTCAGCGTCAGGCGTTGATGTGCGCCAGCGCCACTTCCTCGATCCCGGCAGCGTCGAGTTTGTAGTGCTCGTACAGGTGAGTCGGCGGGGCGATCAGGCTGTATTCGTCGTAGATGCCGTGACGCTTGAGCTTCACGCCGACGCCTTCGTCCGCCAGTACTTCAGCCACTGCGGCCCCCAGGCCACCGAGCACGTTGTGCTCTTCGACGGTCATCATGCGTTTGCTGCGGGCAGCCGCTCGCAGGATGGCGTCACGGTCGATCGGCTTGATCGACGCCATGTCGATTACGCCCACCGAGCGGCCTTCAGCGTTCATCTTGCGAGCCGCCGTCAACGCCGCATGCACGGTGATGCCGCAGGCGATGATGGTCAGTTCCTCGCCTTCAAAGTGCTCATGAGCCTTGCCGAATTCGAAGACCACACCGTCCTCGTAAACGATCGGGTCGCGACCGCGACCGATGCGAAAATACACCGGCTTGTCGTAGGTGGCCGAGGCTTTGATCGCCGCCACCAGTTGTGCGCCGTCTGCCGGCGACACGACCGCCAGATCAGCAATCGAGCGCATGGTGGCGATGTCTTCGGTGGCGTGATGCGAGGTGCCGTAGAAACCCAGGGAGATGCCGGTGTGGTGACCGATCAGGCGCACCGGTTGCGCCGAATAGGCGACGTCCATGCGGATCTGTTCGCAGCACAGCAGGCCGAGGAACGAGGCAAAGGTCGCCACGAACGGCATCACGCCGCAGGTGGCCAGGCCGGCGGCCGCCGTGACCATGTTCTGCTCCGAGATACCGAATTGCAGGTAACGCTCGGGGTAGCGGCTGGCGAACTTGTTCAGGCCGTTGGAGTACTGCAAGTCGGCGGAACCGGCCATCACCGGATAACCGGCCTCGGTCAATTCGATCAGCGCATCAGACAGGTAGGACAGCCCCGGGTTAAGCGCGTTAAGGCCACGGTACTGCCAGGAATTGGGGGAAAGAGGGGCATTCATGTTCAGATCTCCATGGCTTCAATTTCAGCGATAGCGCGTTTGGCGTCTTCCGGGTCGAGGTAACCGAGGTGCCAGCCGGGTTCGGTTTCCATGTAGGAAACGCCTTTGCCTTTGACGGTTCTGGCGATGATGCACACCGGCTTCTCACGGGTTTCATCGGCTTTGACACGGCGCAGGGTTTCAGTCACTTCGGCGATGTTGTGGCCGTCGATGACGTGCACTTCCCAACCGAACGCACGCCATTTTTCGTCCAGTGGTTCGATGCCGATCACGTCGTCGACCGAGCCGTCGAGCTGGAAGCCGTTGCGGTCGACAATCGCGATCAGGTGCCTGGCCTTGTGATGGGCGGCGCTCATTGCGGCTTCCCAGACCTGGCCTTCCTGCATTTCACCGTCTCCCAGCATCACGAACACGTCGTAGACTTCGCCGGTGAAACGCTGGGCCAGGCACATGCCCAGGCCGCCGGAGAGGGCGTGGCCGATGGAGCCGGAAGAGAAGTCGATGCCGGGCACTTTGCGCATGTCAGGGTGATCGCCCAAAGGGCTGCCCAGGCGGGTGTATTCATCCAGCCATTCCTTGGGGAAAACCCCGAGGTCGGCCAGGATCGGAAACTGGCCCACGGCGGCGTGGCCCTTGCCCATCAGGAACCTGTCACGCCCCGGCCATTTCGGTTCTTCCGGGCGAATGGTCATCACGTCGTAGTACAGCGCGGAGAACAATTCGGCAGCGGAAAACACCGAGGTGTAGTGGCCGGTCTTGGCAATTTCAATCAGGCGGATCGTTTCCAGACGGACGAATTTCGCCCGGTCTTTCAACAGGCGCACAGTCTCGGCGGAGGGCACAAAATTGCTGGCTTTCCACTGTTCGAGTGTTTTGCGGGGTGCAGACATCTCTACCTCCAATCACAGGCATGAATTTGTTGAAGTTGAATCTCAGTGGCGGGTGTTGAACTTCAACGGGGTGGTTGTGGATTCAACGGCGCTTTTGAGTCGGTGCTCAGTGGGTCAGGCCTTCAAGCGCGTGCATCGCCCCGATCAGTTCGTCGCAAGTCAGTGCGCCGCCCGATGCCGAGAAAAAATTACGCGCGTGGGGGGCTTTCAAGGTGGGCTCGGCCACTTGCATCAGCACCGAATCGTCGACGCTGAGGACGCCCAGTTCGGCCAGGTTGCGAGGCAAGCCGATACGTTGATAGAAGCTCAACATATCGCCCATGAGTTCGGCGTCGCGGTCTTCAAGCACCAGCTGCACGAGCAAGCCGTACGCCACTTGAAAACCGTGAACCTGCTGTTGCGCGCCGGGGATTTTCGACAGGCCGCGGGTCATCGCGTGGGCAATGGACAGGCCACCGCTTTCGAACCCCAGGCCGCTCATCAACAGCACCGCTTCAATCAAGTGATCGAAGGCGACCGTGACTTCGCCGGTACCTGCCTGTGCCAGCGCAGGTTCGGCGTATTGACGAATGAGGTCATAGCACTCGCGCGCCAGCACCAACCCTGACAGTGCCGGGCGCGCGCCAAACATGTTCACGCCACCGGACTTGAAACACTGCTCGGCTTCGAACTTTTTGGTTAACGCATCGGCAATCCCCGCGAGCAGGAACTGACGCGGTGCCTGGGCGATCAGCGACGTGTCCACCAGCACGTAGCGAGGGCTGACAAGCAGGTGACCGACTTCGCTGAGTTGATGATGGGCGTCGTAGATCACGTAGTTTTTCGAGGTGGGTGCATCGTTGGACGCTACGGTCGGCATGGTGATCAGTGCGCGACCCGAGGTGTGGGCGAGGGCTTTGCCGGCGTCGATGCACTTGCCGCCGCCGACCGCCAGGATCATGTCGAACTCGACTTCAGCAGCCGCCTTTCTCAGGCCGGCAATCCCGTCGGCGGTGATCTCGCCGTCGAAGGTGAGGTAGTGCAACTCGACGCCGGCTTGCGCACAGGTGTCGTCGAGTCGTTGCCGGATCAAACCCAGCACGTAGCTGTCGATGACGACCACGGCCTGGCGTCCGCAATGCGCCAGATAAGTGCCCGCCTGGGCGAGCACTTCAGTGCCCTGGACGTACCGTCCGGGCGAGCCGAAAACCAGATTCATTCAGCACCTCTCACTTCACTGCTTTGTTGTTATTCGAGGACTCGGCGGCAGACTGCCGGCGCCTCGGTTTTGTGTGATGCATGATATATCATGTTTTTAGACGGTCAAGCGCTCAATCGACGAGAGGCCGTCAGGCGATCGAATAACCGCCATCCACCGGCAACGTTGTGCCCGTGACGTAACGTGCGTTGTCCGACACCAGGAAGGCGATCACGTTGGCCACGTCTTCCGGCGCGCCCCAGGTTTTCATCGGGATACGCGCCATGATGCCCTCGGAGCGTGCCGGGTCTTCGAAGGCGCGGCGCGACAGATTGGTCAGAATCCAGCCCGGCGCCACGGCATTGGCGCGCACGCCATCGGTCGCCCAGGCCACGGCCATGCAGCGCGTCAGTTCGGAGATGGCCGCTTTGCTCGACGCGTAGGCCGGGGTCTTGGCCGAGCCGAAAATCCCGTACATCGAGGCGAAGTTCACCACCGCACCCCGAGCGGCTTTCAGGCCGGGCAGGGCGGCGTTGGTGATGCGCAGGACCGCGGTGAGGTTGACATCCATCACGCGGCTGAAGCCTTCAAGTTCCCACTCACGGTTGTGGTCGATGATGCCGGCGGCATTGACGATGGCGTCGACGCGTTCGAATTGCTCGAAGAAGCCCGTCACCGCCTCGTCGTTGGTCACGTCCAGTTCCTGGTAATGAATGCCCTCGACACGATGCTCGGGTTCGCCGAGCCCAACGGTGAACACTTCATAACCGTCCGCGTGCAGGCGTTGCGCAGTGGCCAGGCCGATGCCGGAGCCGCCGCCGGTCACGATTGCAGTCTTTTTCATGGTCGTTCCTTATACGGAGAAGGGCGTATCAGACGCCGGTTTTGGAAAACAGAAACTCGGCCAGCAGATCAATCTGGCCCGTGATCATGTGCGCGCCTTTGTGGATGACACAGCCACGTTCGGCGGCGGCGTTCAGCAGCGGGGTGATGTCCGGGTTCATCACCACTTCGCCGACCACCGTGCCGGGGGCGAGGGTGTCGACGGGCAGTGGCAGCGGGTCCTCGGCTTTGAGACCCAACGCGGTGCCGTTGATCACCACATCGAAACCCGTCGCGTCGGCGGGGCCAGCATTGACCTGCCGATCGGGGAACAGCTGGCGCAGTTCACGGGCCAACGCTTCGGCCTTGGCCGGTGTGCGGTTGCTGATCACCAGTTCTTGAAGGGGGGCGGCGAGCAGCGCATGAGCAATGCCGGTCGCCGCGCCACCCGCACCCAGCAACAGCACACGTTTGTGGCTCAGGTCATGGCCTTGCTTTTTCAGACCGCCGACAAAGCCGTCGCCATCGAACATGCGCCCACTGAAACGTCCGTCGGGCAGACGTTTGGCAACGTTGCAGACCTTCAGCACACTCGCCGTGCCTTGGAGCTCATCGCACAGGTTCGCCACCTCCAGCTTGTGCGGGACGGTGACAATCACTCCCGCCAGATTTTCAATTCCGCGCAAACCTTCCCACGCCGTGGCGAGGTTTTCCGGTGAGACTTCCCAGGGTACGAGCACGCCGTCGTAGCCGAGTCGTTCCAGCAACGGGTTGAAAAATTCGGGGGTGCGCAGGTGTTTGGCAGGGTAGGTGAGGTGAACCACGACCCGGGTTTTACCGGTGATAGGCATTGCGACGTTCCTGTGTGATTTTATTGTGATGCATGATATATCCTTGATGCTGGCGTGAGTCAACACGGGGATGAATGCGGGCGCAGTGGCAGCCGAAAACCGATGATGTATGATGCGTTATCCGCGCTTCAGGCCTGCAGTCGCTTGATCTGCCGAGCCGGCGCACCTTCATTGACCCTGGAGATCGAGTAACAGTGACCGTGCATAAGCCCATTGATAAAGGCAACTTGAGCGAACGGGTGTATTCCATTATTCGCACTGCGTTGATGGACGGGCAGTACCAACCCGGCGACCGATTACGCATCAGTACGTTGGCCGAAGAATTCGGTGTGTCGATCACCCCGGTGCGGGAAGCGATTTTCCGTCTGGTCAGCGACCATGCGCTGGACATGAAGGCCGCGACCTCGATTTATGTGCCGGAACTGACGGTCAGCCAGTTGCGTGAAATCCAGTTGATCCGCCATTTGCTGGAAGGCGAGGCGGCAGGCGTGGCGGCCCAGCGGATCACTCAACCGGAACTGGAAAAACTCGAAGCCATCCAGGAGGCGTTCCAGAAGGCAGTCCCCGTCGACTACAAACAAGCGGCCCTGCTTAACCGCGAGTTTCACTTCGGGTTGATCTCTGCGGCGCGCATGCCGGTGGTGTCGAAAACCCTCGAAAACATGTGGGTCATCATGGGACCGCTGCTGAGCCGGTTCCATGCCGAAGTCCCCAAGCGCGAGCTGGCCAGCGCCAATCACAAGCATTTCGAGGTGCTGGAAGGTCTGCGCACCCGCGACTCGGCCAGAGCCAAAGACGCGTTGCAGGCGGACATCGCCTGGGGTGAACTGATGATCGATTGGCTGGAGCAAAAGGAAACCCTCGCTGAGGCGTAACCACGTCGCAACTGCCGATCCCGCTGAACCTGTCGCCCGAGCGCTCCCTTCCGGAGCCTCGGGCGATGTCATTTTTACGGCTGTGCCCCGTTCAACCCGATATCACTCGGCCTGCTGGGGTCAGTATCCCCGCCGGACGCCTTGAACAAAACGGCTGTTTTCGCAAAGGTGTTGTGACCAGAAATCAGTAATCTCTTCGTCGTCGCAGCCGCAACCGACCCCGCTCAAACCACAGTCTGTGAACGCCCACCCCACGTTTTGCACCTTGAAGGCCTACCCCGTCGGCCTAGGATGTCCACAGCGGTTGCACCCAGGCGTCGGCCCGCAAAACCGGGCTTGCTCCCAGGTGCTCCGATAACAAGAAAGACACATCTTGACCGGACTGGAGAGAATCTGATGAAACCCCTGATTGGACTTATGCTCGGCGATGTCACCGGCATTGGCCCTGAGTTGGTCGTCAAGCTGTTGTCGACACCTGAGGCACGTGAGCGGGCGGATGTCGTGATCATTGGTGATGAACGGGTGCTCGAACTGGGCATGCGCGATGCGGGTCGGCGCATTCCGTACCAGAAGATCACGCATCTGAGCGAGGCCGACCACACCCAGACGGCCGTGCCCCTGATCGATCTGCACAACGTTGACCCTGGGTTGTATGAACGCGGCGTGGTCAACGCGGAGTCCGGTCGGCTGACCGGCGAAACCCTGAAGATCATGACCGACATGGCCCTGGCCGGTGACCTGGACGGCATCTGCTTCGCGCCGCTGAACAAGGCCGGCCTGCACCGCGGTGGCTGGCATTATCACGACGAGCACCAGATGTTTGCCGCCTGGACCGAGCACGTCGGTTACTTCGGGGAGGTCAACATCATCCCGCAGTTTTCGACCTTCCGCGTGACCTCCCATGTGGCGCTGCGCAAGGCCGTCGATATGGTGCAACCGGATCGTATCGAAGGGGCGTTGCAACTGGCCCACGACACCTTGCGAGCACTGGGCAACGATGCGCCGCGAATCGGTGTCGCCGCACTCAATCCCCATGGCGGCGAGAACGGTCTGTTCGGTGACGAAGAGATCACGATCATTCGCCCGACCCTCGAAGCCTTGCGCTTGAAAGGCCTGGCCTGCGAAGGGCCGTTTCCTTCCGACACGGTGTTCATCAAGGCGCGCAACGGCGATTTCGACGCGGTGGTGATCATGTATCACGACCAGGGGCAGATCGCGACCAAGCTGCTGGGCTTCTCGTCCGGCGTGACCCTGACCGGCGGCCTCAAGACCGTCTATGCCACCCCGGCCCATGGCGTGGCGTACGACATCGTCGGCAAAGGCATTGCCGATGTCGGCGCCATGGCCGCTGCGTTCCGCGTGGCCGCCGATAACGCCGCCGCGCGCAAGCTCAAACGCTGAGCCCTCCACGAATAACAAGAGCAGGGCGTAACGCCCAGGCCAGGCATACCCATCGAGGCTGAGACCATGTTCGAGAACTTCACCAAAACCATCACCAAAACCAGTGGCGCCGACATCGTCACTGTCGTGGGAGGCGAGGGCCCGCCCTTGCTGCTGATGCACGGCAACCCGTTCAATCACCTGTCCTGGCAAAAGATTGCACCGCGCCTGGCCAAGGACTTCACCGTGGTCTGCACCGACTTGCGCGGCTATGGCGACAGCTCCAAGCCGGAAGGCGGCGGTGATCATTCAGCTTATTCGTTCCGCGCCATGGCCCAGGATCAGGTCGAAGTCATGCAGTCGCTGGGCTTCGAGCAGTTCTATGCCGCCGGCCATGACCGAGGGGCGCGGGTGTTGCATCGCATGTGCCTGGACCACGGCGACAAGGTGCTGAAAGCCGGTTTCGTCGACATGCTGCCGCAGCATTACTTGCTCAACAACGTCACGCGCCAGTGGGGCAAATTCTCCTGGCACTGGTTCTTCATGACCCAGGACGCGCCGACGCCGGAGCGCATGATGAACGCCGATCCGGAATTCTTCATCCTGCGCAAACTGTCGAAGACCGACCAGGGCACCAGCTTCTTCGGGCCCGAAGCGCTGGCTGATTACATCCGCTGCATCAAGAACCCGGCCACCACCCACGCCATGTGCGAAGACTATCGCGCCACGTTCGGCATCGACCTGGACATGGACACCGCCGACTTTGACGCGGGCCGTCGCATCGATAACCCGGCGCTGATCCTCTGGGGCGAAAAGGGCGGCGTTGGCCGCAACCACAACGCCGCGCAAATCTGGAGCCGCTACGCCACCAACATTGTGCAGACCGCCACGGTGCCTTCGGGGCATTACTTGCAGGAAGAGTGCCCGGACGAGACCTACGAGGTGCTCAGCGGCTTCTTCAAGTAACGTCATGACAGGCGGTCCGGGATGACCGCCTGCCCACTACAACTATAAAAAAGGTGGAAAAAATGATTCCGACTACGCTTGCGAAAAAACGCAGGGCAACGCTGACCTTCGTGTTGCTGTGCGTCATGGCGTTCATCATGTACGTGGACCGCACCAACCTGGCGGTCGCCGCACCGACGATCAGCAAGGAACTGGGTTTCAGCAACACCAACCTGGGTCTGATGTTTTCCGCGTTTGCCATCGCCTATAGCTGCTTCATGATTCCCGGCGGCTGGTTCAGTGACCGGATCGGTTCGCGCAAGGCGATGTTGCTGTACGGCATCATCTGGTCGGTCGCGACCATTGCCACGGGCCTGGTCAGTGGCCTGGTGGTGCTGGTGATTGCGCGTTTCGTGGTCGGCATCGGCGAAGCGCCGATCTACCCGACCGCAGCCCGCATGATCGCCCGCGCCATCCCCATCACCCAGCGCGGCACAGCCCAGGGCATGATGCACGCGTCAGGCCGCTTGGCGAATGCCCTGGCACCTTTGATCGTGACGTTCATGATCATCCAGTTTTCCTGGCGCATGACTTTCGTCATTCTCGGCGTGGTGACACTGATCTACATGTTCGTCATGTATTTCAGCCTCAGCGAATCGAAGAAACTGGTCGAAGCCACGGCCGCTGCACCGATGGCGCCTGTGGTCGCCGCTCCGGTCAACTGGCCGCAGATGCTGCGCCGTGTCTGGCCGGCGGCCGCCACCTGTTTTTGCCACGGTTGGGTGTTGTGGTTTTTCCTCAACTGGATTCCATCGTTCTTCACACAGCGCTACGGCATGGACCTGACCCACACCGCCATGTTCTCGACCTTCGTGCTGCTCGGCGGAACGGTTGGCACCGCGGTCGGCGGCATGCTCTCGGACTGGCGCTTCAAGGTCACCGGCAATCGCTTGCGCTCACGTCGCGACCTGATCATTTTCGGCTTTCTGGCCTCGATCATTGGTCTGATTCCACTGATGTTCACCCATGACCTGATGATCTGCGCCTGTGGCCTGAGCTTCTCGTTCTTCTGCTCGGAACTGGCCGACTCACCGCTCTGGGTGATTGGCACCGAGGTATCCCACGCCCACTCCGCGACGTCCAGTGCCTGCACCTTCACCGGCATGGCCTTGGCCGGTGCCGTGTCGCCGGTGGTGATCGGCTGGTTACTGGACATCACCGGCAATAACTGGTCGGTGGCTTTCGGCGCGTCGATCGCCGTGGTGCTGATGGGACCGATATTGGCGATGTTCATCAAACTGGATGACGAACCGGCTCCGGAGCCCGTTTCATCGTTGCATTCGAGCGCGCCTGTCGCCCAAAGCTGAAACCGCTGACGGGCCAGGGCGCTTGCGACCTTCCGAGGCGTTGTCGCGTCCTGGTCCCGTTTGGTTATCTTGATTCGAGATAGCCCTGATCGAATTAATTCGCTTCTTTGGATATCTGCGCCTGCGTAGTGTTTGCCTGTCTGAAGAGCAACTTCCATTCGATCAAAACGGAACACCTTTCCACGTGAATTACTCCGATCGTAACCGGCGGTACTGGCGCCGAAACCTCGCCGTGTGTGTTTTCGGCTCGTTCACCACGCTGGTCAGCCTGAGCATGTTGTTGCCCTTTCTGCCGCTGTACGTCCAGCAACTGGGGGTTACTGCGCAGGGTGACGTGGTGCAATGGTCGGCGGTGGCCTTCGGTGCGACGTTTTTGGGGACTGCTGTAACGGCCCCGATCTGGGGACGCCTCGCGGACCGCTTTGGCCGCAAACCCATGCTGGTCAGGGCGGCCATCGGCATGGCCATTGTGATGTCGCTGATTGGCCTGGCGCGGGACGTGACCGAACTGGTCGCACTGCGCCTGGTCGCGGGTCTCATCGGTGGCTACGCATCCGCCTCGATTGTCATGATCGGCTCACAGGTTCCAAAGGAGAGGGCAGGTTGGGCCTTGGGTGTTCTGTCTACGGGCGCCTTGTCCGGCAATCTGATCGGGCCATTGGTGGGCGGTTTCCTGCCCGAGTTCGTTGGCATCCGCGGTACGTTTTTCGTCGGCGGCGGGATGATCGCGGTCGCTGCCGTTGCCACCATTCTGTTGGTGCGCGAGGACTTCGATCGCGTGGTGGATGCAAGACAACGGGACCGAAAAAACCAGCCTGAGGAGGCGGGTTCAAAATGGCCGGTCATCGGCGCGCTGCTCGTGACCGCGATGATGGTGCTCCTGGCCAATATGTCGATCGAGCCGATCATTACCGTCTACATCGGCGACCTCGGCGTACCGTTTGATCGTCAGGCGCGTGTCGCGGGTTTTGTCATGGCCGCTTCAGCGCTGGGCAGCATTTTGACGGCCGCCAGACTCGGGGCGCTGGCAGACCGGGTCGGCAGCTGGAACGTGATCGTCGGCTGTCTGCTGTTGACGGGGCTGGTCATGGTGCCCCAGGCCTTCGTCACGCAATGGTGGCAACTGGCGGTTTTACGCGGTGTCATGGGGATGACCCTTGCTGGCCTCCTGCCGGCGATTGCCAAGCTGATCCGGCATTCGGTCGAAGAGCACAGCACCGGGAAAATCCTCGGTTATCTGCAATCGGCGCAGTTTTCCGGGCAGGTGATCGGGCCACTGATCGGTGGGCAGATCGGTGCTCATTTCGGCTTGCATCATGTGTTCCTGGTGACTGCCGCGC
Source organism: Pseudomonas sp. SJZ080 (assembly GCF_007828295.1). Classification (NCBI taxonomy): domain Bacteria; kingdom Pseudomonadati; phylum Pseudomonadota; class Gammaproteobacteria; order Pseudomonadales; family Pseudomonadaceae; genus Pseudomonas; species Pseudomonas sp. SJZ080. Next base: position 162,831 of record NZ_VIUK01000007.1, on the reverse strand, counting down.
TTCTACTGTTATGCGCCGCAATGAACGGCTGGATGAGCTATCGCTACGTCGGCGCCAGAGCAGGCACACCGTCCAGATGAACGCTGTCCAGAAAGGTCGATAACGCGCTGGAAAAATAGCCATCGATGCGTCGCACGAACACTGTCTCTACGTCGGCGATGTCCGGTGTCAGCTCATGCACGTTGACCAACCCGTCACGCAACGCACTGGCGACGACGCCTCTGGGTAACAGCGTGACGCCGACGCCGGCGGAAACGCAGGCAATGATGGCTTCGATCGACCCGAACTCGAGCGGCTCGGGCGCCGGGATGCCCAATCGGGTGAGCAGGGAATCCAGGCGCTGACGGTAGGAACAACCGATTCGAAAGACGACGGTCTTCAGGTTGTCGACAGAAGCGACCTCTTCCAGGCGGTTGACGGCGGTAGACGTTACTAAAACAAGCTCTTCGCGAAAGGCGATCTCACTCAGCAGTTCCGGGTGATTCACCGGCCCCACCACAAATGCGCCCTCGAGCTGACAGTCGATGACCCCCTGGATCAGGCTGCACGTGGTGCCGGTGCGTATCAGCGGGCGAACGTCCGGGTAGGCCTTGGCGAACCTCGCGATCAACCGTGGCAGACGCAGCGCCAGTGTTGTCTCCAGCGTACCGATCTCGAATACGCCCCTTGGATGTCCATCGTCGCGCGCGGCGCTGGAGGCATCGAAGAGCAGCTTCGACAGGCGCGCGGCGAAGGGCAGGATCCGACGCCCGGCCGACGTGATCTGGACCCCTCGGGCGCTGCGTTGAAACAGCGCCACGCCCAGCTCCTCTTCCAGCGCCCGGATCTTCGCCGAAACGTTCGATTGCACGGTGTTCAGTTCGCTGGCGGCCTTGTTCATGCTGCCGTGCCGCGCCACCGCGTCAACCACCTTGAGGTCCGTCACATCCATCGAATTCACCTATCTCTAAAAGCAATAACTGTTTCAAACAATACACGTTGAGGAGATTAGGTTTCACGCATCGCAAAAGGCAAGAAAAGAGGCTACTAGGTTCATCAAAAGAGATCACAAGCATCATTAATCATCGTTTTACATGATCCGGTGCCAGGCATAGGTTGAAGGTGCAAATACCCCGCAGCCAGTGGCAAATCGAGTCTTCGAATTGAGGCTGTGGAACAACAATAAACGCTTCCACTGCAACACGGAGTCAACGTGAACCATGCAATCGAATCAGCCAGAATTCGCAACCATCCCCGGTATCAGGAATTGGTCTCACGGCAGCGAAGATTCGTCGCCTGTCTTGTTGCCGCAACCCTCGTTCCTTACTTCACTTTCATCCTTATCGCCGCGTTCGCACCGTACCTGCTGGCGCAGAAGCTCTCCGCGACCAGCATCATCAACATAGGCTGGCCGCTCGGCGTCGCCTTCATCGTCGGGGCCTGGTTGTTCACGGGTCTTTACATCCTTCGGGCCAATGGCGAGTTCGACGCACTCACTGCAGAAATTCGCGAAGGAGCCATCGTATGAAACCTCTCTTTCGCTTCCTCATCGCGCCTGCTCTCCTGAGCGCGGCAGCTACGTGTGCCTCGGCCGCCGAGACCTTGCAGGCGGTTGAAAAACAACCCCTCAACATCACCGCCATTGCGATGTTCCTCGTCTTCGTGCTGACGACGTTGGGCATCACTTACTGGGCGGCCAACAAGACTAAATCGATGGACGATTTCTACAACGCCGGTGGCGGCATCACCGGCTTTCAGAACGGTCTGGCGCTGGCCGGGGACTACATGTCGGCGGCGGCGTTACTGGGTGTCACCAGCATGATTTTCTTCAACGGCTTCGATGGGGTGCTGTACTCGATCAGTTTCTTCGTCGCCTGGCCATTGCTGTTGTTCCTGTTTGCCGAGCGCATCCGCAATCTGGGGCGGATCACGCTCTCGGACATTGCATCGTTTCGACTCGATCAAAACCGCATTCGCACCCTGACGGCCTTCGGTTCGTTGACCGTGGTCTGCTTTTATCTGGTGGTTCAGATGGTAGGCGCGGGGCAGTTGATCCAGCTGCTGTTCGGTCTTCCCTACAATTATGCGGTGATTGCTGTCGGGTTGTTGATGGCGGTCTACGTCACGTTTGGCGGGATGGTCGCCACCACGTGGGTGCAGATCATCAAGGCCGGATTGTTGTTGGTGGGCGGAACCTTGCTGGCGGTGCTGGCATTGAGCAAGTTCGGGTTCTCCTTCGAGCAGTTGTTCAAGCAAGCGGTGGCCGCTCATCACGATGGCGAGCTGATCCTGTTGCCGAGCAAACTGGTGGCCGACCCGTTGGCGCTGATCTCGCTGTCCCTTGGCCTGGTGTTCGGCACCGCCGGATTGCCGCATATCCTCATGCGCTTTTTTACCGTGCCGGATGCGCGGCAAGCGCGTAAATCGGTGTTTATCGCGACGGGTTTCATCGGTTTCTTCTACCTGATCGTTGCGGTGCTCGGGCTGGCGGCCATCGTGATTGTCGGACGCGATCCGGCGTTCTACGAGTCCGGCATTCTGGGTGGCAAGCTCATCGGCGGTGGCAACATGCCGGTGATGCACCTGGCCAAGGCCGTTGGCGGTGACCTGTTACTGGGCTTCATCTCTGCCGTTGCGTTCGCCACGATCCTCGCGGTGGTCTCCGGACTGACGATGGCGGGGACTTCGGCGATTTCCCATGACCTCTACGTCATGGTCTTCAAGAAAGGTCGGGCCGAAGCGAAGGACGAGCGACGTGTGTCGCGGATCGCTTCGGTTGGCATCGGCATCGTTGCGGTCGTGTTGGGCATCCTGTTCAAGGACCAGAACATCGCCTTCCTGGTGGCGCTGACGTTTGGCGTGGCGGCCTCGGTCAACTTCCCGATCCTCGCGCTTTCGATGTACTGGAAAGGGCTGACGACACGCGGGGCGTTGATCGGTGGGATTGCCGGACTGGTGAGCTCGGTCAGCCTGGTGATTCTCTCGCCGGCGGTGTGGGTCAAGGTGTTGGGCAATCCCGAGGCGATTTTCCCCTTCGACTATCCGGCGATCATTTCGATGAACGTGGCGTTCTTCTTTACCTGGCTCGGCTCCGTCACCGATCGCAGCGGCGAGGCCGTGCTGGAGCGGGAGCGTTTCGATGACCAGCTCATCCGTGCCCAGACCGGCCTCGGGGCATCGCAGGCGGTCAACCATTAGGGCTCGGTTCGTACACTTTCCTATCCTGATTTGCGCACTCTGCCAAAGGAGTCTGCCATGCAACTTCGAGACAATGGCTTAAGGTTTTCACCCATTACCGTGGCGCTGCACTGGGTCGTGGCGCTGTCGCTGCTGACGATTTTCGGTTTGCAGCTGATGATCGGCCAGGCCTCCAGCGACGCGGTACGGATGCCGTTGGCCCAGCTTCAAAACCTGGTCGGGCTGATTCTGTTTCTGGTGTCGGTCTATCGATTCTGGGCCAGGATCACCTCTTACCATCCGCTGCCCGTGGGCACGCCCAACCCCATCGAGGTCATCATCAGCCGTTCGGTTGCGGTGGCACTCGCCCTGGCGATGGTGCTGCTGCCAATTGCGGTCTGGGCTTCCCGGTCGGCGGGCGGCGAGGCAGTGGTTTTGCCGGGAGGATTCGCCATTCCGATGCTCTTGCCCACGCACGCCGGGCTCAAGCATGTCGTCGATGTGCTGTTCGATATCGGTGCCTCGGCGTTCCTTGCCGGCCTGGCCTTGCATGTCTTTGGTGCGGTCAAGAATCACTTTCTCCTGAAGAACAACACGCTCAAGCGGATGCTTGGAAAACATGTGGAGCTGTGAGTCATGAACGAAGCCAGATTCGATTTTGCAGGAAACGCCATCACTCAACTCTGCGGCGTGAAGTACCCGATCTTTCTTGGTGGCATGGCAGCCATTTCCGGCCCTCAGCTCGTTGCGGCGGTGGCCAATGCCGGGGGGATGGGCGTGCTGGGTGGTTTGCGCCTGCCGCCGCTGACCTTGCGCCGGTGGATACAGGAAACCCGCGCACTGACCGACAAACCGTTTGGTGTGAACCTGGTTCCGCAGTTCGGCGGCCCTGACGTATTCGAAGCGCAGTTTCAGGTGGTGCTTGAAGAAAGGCCGCGACTGCTTTCACTGTTTTACGCCGAGGCCTATTCCGCCGACATGATTCCCCGCGCGAAGGACGCGGGGCTGACGGTCATGGTGCAAGTGGGGTCAGTGGAACTGGCCAGAATTGCCATTGCGCAAGGTGCCGACATTCTTGTGGCACAGGGCAGCGAAAGTGGTGGTCATCTGAATCGGGGCACCATTGGCATCATGCCGTTGTTGTCCTCGATCCTGCGTGTTTCGGAAGGGCGACCGGTCCTGGCGGCGGGCGGCATTGTGGCGGGCGACGATGTCCGGGCGCTGATGTCGCTCGGTGCGTCAGGGGTGGTGGTGGGCACGGCGTTTATTGCCACCGACGAGTCGAATGCACACCCGCTCTACAAGCAAAAGATCGTTGAAGCGACGACGGATGACACCGAGTACCGGACCGGTTATTCGTTCGGCTGGACCTACGGCACGCCTCATCGGGTGATTCCCAATCGGGACAAGTGGAACCTGCTGCGCTTCATCGGTGGCGGCGCCCGGGCGATCGACAAACCGCGGATGGCTAAAAAGCTGTCGCTGTACGCGGGGCAGGGGGTGGGCAAGATTCACAGTGTCGTCCCCGCGGCCGAGCGCGTGGCGGAGCTTGCCTTAGGCTTGCCGACAACACCGGGTTTACTGTCGGTGCAGGAGAGCGGCGCCGTGACAGGACGATTCCTGCAGGAGGAGAGAAGGTCACTCGGCTGGCAGTGAGCCGAAACTCGAACAACCTGTAGGAGCGAAGCGTGCTCGCGAAGGCGGCGGTACATTCAGCGTCAATGTTGACTGTCCTGACGCTTTCGCGAGCACGCTTTGCTCCTACAGTGGTCGTTTGTCGATGCAGACATATTACGCCGTGGCCGGCCGGGCGATCTGGTCTTGTGCCAGGCCGATGAACGCGCTCATGGCCGAGGTGATCATCGTGTCGTTTCGGCGGATGAAGACGGTCGAGACGTTGGCGAATTCCGGCGGTAGCGCGTGGCAGCGAATGGCATGGCGCACACTGCAATTTTCGGCGATGGCCTTGGGCAGCAACGTCACGCCCATGCCGGCGGCAACGCACGACAGGATGCCGTCGAGGGTGCCCAGTTCCATGATCTGGTTGGGAACCAGCCCGACCTGATAAAACCAGTTTTCCAGGGTTGAGCGGTAGAAGCAGCCCGTGCGGAAGACCAGTACGGTTTGCTGGGGGATTTTCTCGATCAGTGCGGGCAGCGACGGGAACTGGTTACTGCTGACCAGCACCAGTTCTTCCTGGAAAACCTCTTCCTGGGTCAACGCCGAGTTCTGGTGGAAACCGCCGACGAATGCGCCGTCGAGTCGATGCGCTTCAATCGCCTTGATCAGTTCGGAAGTGGTGCCGGTCAACAGCGACAGCTGAACCTCGGGGTATTTCTCGCGGTACTTCGTCAGCACTTGCGGCAAGCGGATGGCGGCGGTGGTTTCCATCGAGCCCAACCGCAGCAGGCCCGCCGGAATGCCGGTGTCCATCAGGGCGCTGCGACTCTCTTCCGTCAGTTGCAGGATGCGCCGTGCATACCCGAGGAAGGTCTGGCCCGCCGAGGTGAGCACCACCCCGGACTTTTTGCGGATGAACAGTTCCCGGTTCAGTTCGGCTTCCAGTTCCTTCACCCGCATGGTGACGTTGGACTGCACCGTATTCACATTGACGGCGGCCGCTGTGAAGCTGCCAAGCTCGGCAACCGCGCAGAAAATCTTCAGTTGGCGCATTTCCATGATCATTGCCACCTATCATAAAAAGTGATGAATAGCATCACGAGTCATCATTTTACGGGCTTTGTCGACGGTTAGTAAAGTCAACAAAACAGACGAATGAGCGCGGCCGGACGATGAACCTGACTTCAATAATTGACCATGTCTTTGCCGGCGGCATGGGCGTCCTGAAGCCCGAGGGGCAGCGTTCGGGCATCTTCAAACAACGACGCTCCGGCCCCGCTCGCGTGGAGCTCCAGGGGATTGTCGGTGATGAACACGCCGATCGCCGGGTTCACGGCGGTCCGGAAAAAGCGGTACATCACTATGCGGCAGAAAACTATCAGCGCCTGGCGCAGGCCTTCGCGCAGTGCGCCCCTGAACTGATCCCGGGCAGCCTCGGGGAAAACATTTCAGCGTTCGGGCTCTCTGAGCGAAACGTGCACATCGGCGACGTGTTCCGGGTGGGCAGTGCGGTGTTGCAAGTCTCTCAGCCACGCAGCCCGTGCTGGAAAATCAATCATCGTTTTGACGCCGAGCGCATGTCGATGCATGTCGCCAAAGAGCGCATCACCGGTTGGTATTACCGGGTTCTTCAGCCGGGCTTTGTCGAGGCCGGGGACCCGATTGAACTGCTGGAGCGGCAAACGCAGCGATTTTCCATCGATGAGTTCTGGCAGGTGCAGCTGTCGCACCGGCCGGTGATCGACGATCTGCTCGCGCTGGCTGACACCGGTGGTTTGGCCGAGGACTGGAAGCGGCGGCTGTCGGAGCGGGCGAAGTGGCTGCAAAAAGCGGTGAAGAACGAATAGCCGTACATGCACCCGGGTAACAGTGCATTCACCATTTGTGATCTACAGGATCATTAATCATCATTTTACATGATTCTAAGGCTGGCCTACTTTGACCCTGAGGCGCGCCGACAGGACCGCCTGGCATTCCCGAACAACAAAAAGAGATGGCTCTTATCCACCACCAGGGGACACCCGCCATGAGCACCCAGCCAGCAGACATCGCACATTACATTCACGGCCGCGTGACACACGGTTCTTCAGGCCGTACGCAGAACGTCACCAACCCCGCCCTCGGTTCCGTCATCGGCAAAGTGGCGCTCGCCAATGCCGCTGAAGTCGACGCGGCGGTGAAGTCGGCAGCGCAAGCTTTTCCGGCCTGGTCGGCGCTGCCGCCATTGCGTCGGGCACGCATCATGTTCAAGTTCCTGGCGTTGCTCAACGAGCACCGCGACACCCTGGCGCGCATGATCACTGCCGAGCATGGCAAGGTCTTCACCGATGCCCAGGGTGAAGTGACGCGCGGCATCGAGGTCGTCGAGTTCGCCTGCGGCATCCCGCAATTGCTCAAGGGTGACTACACCGAGCAGGTTTCCACCAACATCGACAACTGGACCATGCGCCAACCGCTGGGCGTGGTAGCCGGCATCACCCCGTTCAATTTTCCGGTGATGGTGCCGATGTGGATGTTCCCGGTGGCCATCGCCTGCGGCAACACCTTCGTGCTCAAGCCGAGCCCGATCGACCCGTCGCCCTCGTTGCTGATCGCCGAACTGTTCAAGGAAGCCGGGCTGCCCGATGGCGTGTTCAACGTCGTGCAGGGCGACAAAGAAGCGGTGGATGCGCTGATCGATCACCCGGACGTCAAGGCCGTGAGCTTTGTCGGATCGACGCCGATCGCCAATTACATCTACGAAACGGGCGCCCGCCACGGCAAGCGTGTACAGGCGCTCGGCGGCGCGAAGAATCACATGGTGGTGATGCCGGACGCCGACATCGACCAAGTGGTGGACGCGCTGATCGGCGCGGCATTCGGCTCCGCCGGCGAGCGTTGCATGGCGATCTCGGTGGCGGTTTTTGTCGGGGATGTCGCCGACAAGGTGATGCCAAAACTGGTGGAACGCACCCGTGCGCTCAAAGTCCTCGAAGGCATGAACCTGGCCGCAGAGATGGGCCCGATCGTGTCGCAAGTGGCTTTGCAGCGCATCACCGGGTACATCGAACAAGGCATCCAGGAAGGCGCAGAACTGCTGGTCGACGGTCGTGGTTTTGACGGCGCTCAGGCCGGCGCGAACTGTGCCGAAGGGTTCTGGCTCGGTGGCACAGTGTTCGACCATGTCACGCCCGAGATGAAAATCTACAAGGAGGAAATCTTCGGCCCGGTGCTGGCGTGCATGCGCGTCAAGGATTTTGCCGAAGCGGTCAATCTGGTCAACGCCCACGAGTTCGGCAACGGCACCGCCTGCTACACACGTGACGGCCACATCGCCCGTGAATTTGCCAGCCGCATTCAGGTGGGCATGGTTGGCATCAACGTGCCGATTCCGGTGCCGATGGCGTGGCACGGCTTCGGCGGCTGGAAGCGTTCGCTGTTCGGCGACACACACGCCTATGGCGAAGAGGGCGTGCGCTTCTACACCAAGCAGAAATCGATCATGCAGCGCTGGCCGAACAGCATCGCCAAGGGCGCTGAGTTCGCCATGCCGACGTCCAAGTAATACGGTTTTCTGCTCCACAGGTTTGGGGGTGGATGACGTGTTGGCACGGGCTGTCACGGCATCTTTTTTCCCAGGGGGAGCGAACTGCTCGCTCCCGGTTTTTTCGCACAGGTGAACCGCTATGCCATTGCTCAAGTTCGACATCATCCAGGGGCGCAATGACGAGCAGCTCAAGACTCTTCTGGATGCGACCCATCAGGCGATGGTCGAGGCCTTTGAAGTGCCCGCCAGCGATCGCTACCAATGCGTCACTCAACATCGTCCCGGTGAGTTGGTGCTGCACGACACGGGATTGGGTTACACGCGTTCGGCCAATGTACTGTTGCTGACGGTGATTTCTCGACCGCGTTCACAAGGGCAGAAGACAGCGTTCTACCGTTTACTGGCCGAGAGGCTACGTGCCGATTGCGGCTTGTCACCCGATGACCTGATTGTTTCGCTGGTGGAAAACGCCGATGCGGACTGGTCCTTCGGACGTGGACGGGCGCAGTTCCTGACCGGCGAACTGTAGCGCCGGGCAGCGCCGAGTGATCAGGCGCCATCGTTTTTACTCCCATTCATCACGTACAGGTGCTGTCATGTCCAATCCACTGCTGTCCCTTTTGAACATTCAACTGCCGATCCTTCAATCCCCCATGGTGGGCGTTTCCACGCCCAGGCTCGCGGCAGCCGTGTCGAGTGCCGGTGGCCTGGGGTCCATCGGCATTGGGGCGAGCAACGTCGAGCAGGCGCGGGCCATGATTCGAGAGACGGCGGCTCTGACGGACAAACCCTTCAATGTGAACCTGTTCTGCCACGCACCAGCCATCCATGACAGCGCCCGAGAGACGCAGTGGCTGAATGTTCTGGCGCCGTTTTTTGCCGAATTCGACGCGGTTGCGCCTGCCGCGCTGCGGGAGATCTACACCTCGTTCGTCGAAGACTTGGACATGCTGCAGATGCTGCTGGAAGAAAAACCGGCAGTGGTCAGCTTCCATTTTGGATTGCCCCCACAATCGGCAATCGATGCGCTCAAGGACGCCGGCATCATCCTCTTGTGCTCTGTGACGAACCTGGCCGAAGCGCAGCTGGCGGAGCACGCCGGCGTGCATGCACTGGTGGCTCAAGGTTATGAAGCCGGCGGGCACCGCGGGGTATTCGACCCACAGCAGGACACCGAAATGGGCACGTTTGCGCTGGTGCGTGTGTTGACCAGCGCTTGCCGCCTGCCGGTGATTGCAGCAGGCGGGATCATGGACGGCACAGGCATCAAGGCGGTCATGCAACTGGGCGCGAGTGCCGCGCAGTTGGGCACGGCATTTATTCTCTGCCCTGAATCCTCGGCCAACAGCGCCTACCGTGAGGCCTTGAAGGGGCCGCGCGCGCATCAGACCAAAGTCACCAGCGTGATTTCCGGCCGTCCTGCCCGCGGCATGGTCAATCGCAACTTCACCCTCCTTGCGACGGCTGCCACGGCACTGCCCGATTATCCGCTGACTTATGACGCCAACAAGGCACTCAACGCCGCTGCGACCGCGCAGGCAAACACCGATTTTGCCGTGCAATGGGCCGGGCAGGGCGCACCACTGGCGCGTGAACTGCCGGCCGCGGCGCTGGTGAATCTGCTGGTGGCGGAAATGAAAGCCTGACTTGAGACACTTCGTCCTTGATCGATCCAAAGGATCGGCCCGATCACCGAGTGAGTAGCCCCAAGCAATGTGCCACAATTGCATTCGTCGCAGCATTACGATCAGGCGGATGAAATGGATGGCCTTGGATTGCGGTACGAAACGGAGGAGTTAATCGTAAGTCAGGTGCACACGGACCGATTGCACCAGCTGTTCCGCCAGTCGGTCTCGGCGGTTTTCGGAAGTTTTCTCGCGGTGTTGATGCTGTGCTGGCTGTGCTGGGAACGTTTTGACCACACGGTCGTTGCGTGGTGGATAGCCGTGCTGGCAGCGTCGTCGATGTTGCGGATTTTGATGTTCATCGCCTACTTCCGCAGCCCCACCAGTGAACGCACCCCTGAGCGCTGGGAGCGCACGTATTGGGTCACGCTCGTATTGTCCGCCGGTATCTGGGGTGCAGGTGCACTCGCGGTGATTCCGGGCGATGACCTGTTGGCCCAGGCGCTGGTCATGCTGTTTTGCGTCGGGATGTCGGTCAGTGCAGTGTCCTGTTACTCGGCCTATCGCTACATGACGATCGTGTCCATTTCCCTGGTGTTGTTTCCTTGTACGATCTGGCTGTTGTTTCAAGCCTCATCCCTGCAGGTCGGCATGGGGGTAGCGGTTCTGGTGTTCGCCTCCTTTGTGTTCAGTGCGACGCGCAACCTGTCCGATGCGTTGGAAACCGCTTTTCGCCTGACCCGTGAAATGGAGCAGGCGCACAGTGTTTCCACGCGTGCCGCCCAGACCGATGAACTCACGGGCCTGATGAACCGCCGGGCTTTTTTCGAGCACGCGCAGCATCTATATAGCCACTGCAAGAACAACCAGTTGCCGCTGTGTGCCGTGATGCTGGACATGGATCACTTCAAACACATCAATGACACCTACGGGCATCAGGTCGGGGATCAGGTGCTGCGGCAAATGGGCGTGGTCATCAGCCGCTCGTTTCGCGAAACCGACGTTTACGGACGGTTGGGCGGGGAGGAGTTCGCTGTCCTGCTGCCGGACACCTCGATCGAGGTCGCGCAGCACATTGCCGAGGAACTCATCCAGTCGATCGCCGGCCTGATGACCGGGCCGGTCCATCGCATCTCGGCCAGCGTCGGTGTTGCGTCAATGAATGCCGAAGATAACGATCTGCACAGTTTGATGAACAATGCGGACAAGGCGCTGTATCGAGCCAAGGCGCGCGGGCGCAATCAGGTCGCCGTGTCTGAATAGGCCGGCAGGCGGTCAGGCGTCTTCCCGGTAGCGTCCAGGCGTCATGCCGAACCAGCGGATGCAGGCTTTGTGAAAGCTGCTCTGATCGCGGAAACCCAGCAGCGCGCCGATGTACTTCACACTTCGCGCCGAGTTGCGCAAGAAGTTATGCGCGAGCATCAATCGCGCTTCATCCTGCAGTGCCGAGAAGTGCATGCCTTCATTGCTCAAGCGCCGTTGCAGGCTGCGTGCACTCACGCCGGCAGCCTGGGCGATCCGGTTGAGGTCGCTGGGCACGCCTTGGGCCAGCCGCTCGGAAAGCACCCGTCGAACACGCTCGGTCATTGAGCCGTTGAGCAGCAGGTTCAAGCGTGTGCGCGCGTATTCGACATGCAGGACATCCAGTGCCGGATCGGCCGTTGGCAGTGCAATCGAGCAGTCGTCGAGGCTGAACGTCAGGCTGTTGTAAGACGCGCCGAATGACAGGTTGCTGCCGAGCAAGTGCTCCAGCCGGGAGGTGTCCGCTGGTTTGGGGTACGTAAAGGTCGCTGCCACGGGATGCGGCTTGCGCTGGGGCAACAGCCAGTGGACCAGTCCCACGATTTGCGCGGCGCCCGCATCGATGAAGGGGCGGGGTGTCAGGGACGGCTGGGCGCTGATGTCGAAACCGATCAGTTTCAGCGCCGTCGCTTCCTGGTCCAGGCACATGTAAAAGCCATTGCAGATCAGCGATTGATAATCCACCAGGCGTTGTAGCGCGGCGCCCAGCGTGGCGCAGGACATCACGGCGTAACCGAGTACTTCCAGATTCGCCGGGTGCGCGCGGGCATAGGCCAGCAGGCCGATATCCGGGTTGCCGGTGCGCCTGGCCGCTTCAGCCATCACCTTATAGACCAGCTCCAGCCTGACGCCGTTGGGGTTTGCCCAGACCTCCTCGTGGCTGCTGTCGAACGCTTTGAGCAAGGTTTCTACGTTGGCGCCGGCGTCGGTCAAGACGTCGGCGAGCACCCGAAAACCGGTGCTGGTCATTCTGTGCATGATTCTTCCCGGCGTAATGGCTAATTGATGTCTCGCAAGCCGGCGCATGATCGCAATAAACAAATGGTCACAGTCGATTAACACAACCGACATGTTTCCAAGGACAAGCGAAAGGTATCCGGGAACACTTCCTGACCGGTCGGGGAGCGTCGATTATGGCCGGCAGTCAACGCTGCAGTTGCAGGAGCGCCCGCTTGGCGTAGCCATACTCACCCGGCGGCAGGACGCCGCTTTGTCTACGGATGTGACATGCACAGAGTCAAAAATTTTTACAATGAACTGGCGCAGGGCAAGTTGGTGTTGGCGTTTCAGCCGGTCGTCTGGTTGCCCGACAGCCGCCGGGTGCTGTACCAGGAGGGGCTGTTGCGGCATATCGATGCACGGGGAGAAGGGGTCTATCCCTTCGCCATGCTGGAACAACATCAATTGATGCGTGAGCTGGACCGCAGCGTGGTGAACTGCGTGATTGAACGCTTGCTGCAAAACGAACACCTGCGGCTGGGCTGCAACATCTCCGCGCAAAGCGCTATCGTCGACCACTACTGGCAACCGATCCTCATGCAATTGCGCGACGCCCCTTCGGTGGCCGCGCGACTGGTGCTGGAGGTGACCGAAAGCGCCACGCCGCCAAGCACCTCGGCGGCGATCGAATTCGTGTTGTGCCTGCGCGAACTGGGGTGCCGGGTGGCCATCGATGATTTTGGTGCGGGCCTGGGCACGCTGGAATTCATCCGCCAGACCCGGCCGGACATCGTCAAGATCGATCAAGGCTACCTCCAGCGCGCACGCCTGGAGACCAACAACGCCCAGACCCTCGGTCATCTCGTGCAGCTGTGCAAAACGCTGGCGCCGTGCGTGATCGTCGAGGGGATTGAATCCGAAGCCGATCGTGCCCTCGCCACGGCTTGCGGTAGTGAGTGGGGGCAGGGTTACCTGTTTGGCCGTCCGCAGATCGATGCACTGGGGACGCTGTGCCAGCTGCAACCCGGGTCGTCATAACGCAGCACGATGCAACGAATGCTACATCATGGCCTCATATGAAAACGAGCAGTGCCTTTGGTGCAGAAGGGCGGATGCCATTTTTTCATGACGAGAGGTGATTGTTTCCATGACGGCAGCTGAGAAAAACCATGTGGACTGGCTGGTCGAACAATCGATGCTGCAGGCCGCAAGACAACGGGCCAAGCTCTATTCGGGGCAAGGCCGATTGTGGCAACAGCCCTACGCGCATACCCGGCCCCGTGACGCCTCGGCCCTCGCTTCGGTGTGGTTCACCGCGTACCCGGCGTCCATCGTCACCCGTGAAAATGGCACGGTGCTGGAGGCCCTGGGGGACGAAACCTTATGGCACGCCTTGTCGAGAATCGGTATCCAGGGCATTCACAACGGTCCGCTGAAAAGGTCGGGTGGCCTTTCGGGCACCCAACACACGCCCACCATTGACGGCAACTTTGACCGCATCAGTTTCGACATCGACCCGCAGCTGGGCACCGAGGCGCAGCTGCAAGCGTTGGTGCGCATGGCCGCCGCGCACAATGCGGTAATCATCGACGACGTCATCCCGTCGCACACCGGCAAAGGCGCGGACTTTCGCCTGGCCGAGATGGCCTACGAAGACTATCCAGGGCTCTACCACATGGTGGAAATCCGCGAGGAGGACTGGCCGCTGCTGCCCGATGTCATCGCGGGGCGCGACGCGCAGAACCTCAGCCCGCAGCAGGTCGATGTGTTGCGCGACAAGCACTACATCGTCGGTCAGTTGCAGCGGGTGATCTTCTTCGAGCCCGGAGTCAAGGAAACCGACTGGAGCGCGACACCGGTGGTGATCGGGGTCGACGGCAAACCGCGTCGCTGGGTTTACCTGCATTACTTCAAGGAAGGGCAGCCGTCGCTGAACTGGCTGGACCCGACCTTCGCCGCACAGCAGATGATCATCGGCGACGCACTGCACGCCATCGACGTGATGGGGGCGAAAATCCTGCGTCTGGACGCCAACGGTTTTCTCGGCGTTGAACGCAAGCTCGATGGCACCGCCTGGTCGGAAAGTCATCCCTTGTCGATCACCGGCAACCAGTTGCTGGCCGGGGCAATTCGCAAGGCGGGCGGTTTCAGTTTTCAGGAACTGAACCTGACCGTTGACGATATCGCCGCCATGTCCCACGGCGGGGCCGATCTTTCCTATGACTTCATCACCCGACCCGCTTACCAGCATGCGTTGCTGATGGGCGATACCGAATTCCTGCGCTTGATGCTGCGCCAGATGCACACCCTGGGCATCGACCCGGGCTCGCTGATCCACGCCTTGCAGAACCATGACGAACTGACCCTCGAACTGGTGCATTTCTGGACGCTGCACGCCCATGACACTTTCCTCTATCAGGGCCAGACCTTCCCCGGCAACATCTTGCGCGAGCACATTCGCGAGCAGATGTACGAACGCCTGGCCGGCGAACACGCACCGTATAACCTGAAATTCGTCACCAACGGCGTGTCCTGCACCACCGCCAGCATCATCACGGCAGCGCTGGGGATTCGTGACCTCGATGCCATTACCGCAACGGATATCCAGCAGATCCGCCAGATTCATGTGCTGCTGGTGATGTACAACGCGATGCAACCGGGCGTGTTCGCGTTGTCGGGGTGGGATCTCGTCGGTGCACTGCCGTTGCCGGCAGAGCAGGTCGCACATTTGATGCTCGATGGCGACACGCGCTGGATTCATCGCGGCGCCTACGATCTTGTTGATCTCAATCCGGAAGCGGAGCTGTCGGAAGGTCAGATGCCGCGCCCGAAAACGCTTTACGGCAGCCTGACCAGTCAACTGAAAGACCATGACTCCTTTGCCTCGCAGCTGAAGCGAATCCTGGCGGCGCGCCGTTCCTATGATATTGCCGCGAGCCGTCAGATCCTGATCCCGGATGTCGAGCATCCGGGGTTGCTGATCATGGTCCACGAACTGCCGGCCGGCAAAGGCACCCAGATCACCGCGCTGAACTTCGGTTCCACAGCGATCACCGAGACCCTGCACCTGCCCAATATTGCGCCGGGGCCGGTGGTCGACATCATCAATGAACGGGTCGAGGGTGATCTCACGCCTGAAGGGGAGTTCACGATTACGCTGGATGCTTATGAAGGGTTGGCGCTGCGGGTGGTTAGTAGCTCTCCGATGATCTAGTCCTCCCAGGGCGATGTGGCGCGCGTATGAACGACGCGCCACCTCGCCGGTTTTGCTCTGATCCATTTCTCCTTTCGCTTCGAGTCGATAATCCCTCTGTTGCTGGCTGGCGCCAATAAGAAAAATTGACGTCAGAATAGTGGCCATCTAATATCGCGCCACTATTTTGCTATCGCCTTCCGTTTCGAGGGATCGAACATGTACTCACCCGCCCTCGTGGCGAGGTTGTGCCTGGCTTTGCTGTGCCTTTCTCCGCTGAACCTCGCTCATGCCGCCCCCACGCCCGGGGAAACCGACCTCATCCGTGAACGCCAGGATCGCCTGCTCGAAGAACAACGTCGGCGTCTCGAAGAACTCAAGGAATTGCCCGGCAAGGCAGCCAAACCGGTCCAGCCCGCGGCACCTGTCGATACCCGTTGTTTCCCCATCAAGGACATCGAACTCAAGGGCGCCGACAGTCTCTCGGACAGCGATAAAAATCGCCTGCTCAAGCCTTACATCGGCCAGTGCCTGGGCGTCGCCCAACTCAATGAGTTGCTGAAAGTCATCACCAACCACTACATCGAAAAAGGCCTGGTCACCAGTCGCGCCTATTTGCCGCAACAGGATTTGTCCGGCGGGCATCTGCAGGTGCTGGTGGTCGAGGGAAAACTGGAAGGACTGAAGGGCACGGACGGGAGCCAATTGTCGGACCGTGAACTGGCGATGGCTTTCCCCGGCAAGACCGGCGAACTGGTCAACCTGCGCGAAATCGAGCAAATGGTCGATCAGCTCAACCGCTTGCCCTCGAATCAGGCACAGATGGAGTTGGCGCCCGGCCAGAACGTCGGTGGCAGCGAAATCCTGGTCAAGAACACGCCGCAAAAGCCTTGGCGCGTCGGGTTATCGCGCAGCAACGATGGCCAGCGCAGCACTGGCGAGCAGCAGTGGCGCACGACGCTGGACTGGGACAGCCCGCTGGGGTTGGCCGATCAGTTGATGTTGCGCGGCGGTGGCGATGTGATGACCGATCACCAGCACACCTCCAACAACGCAACGCTGTATTACAGTCTGCCGTGGGGTTGGTGGAACTTCAGTTACACCTACACCCAGAACGAGTACCGCACGCAGCTTGTCGCCAACGATTACCCCTTCAAGCTGACCGGCGACACCGAAAACCATCAGCTGCGTGCCGAGCGGGTGATTCACCGCGACGCCGTAAGCAGGACCTCGCTCAGCCTCGGCGTCGCCTACCTGCGCAGCAACAACTTCATCGAAGACAACAAGCTCAAGTTCAGCAGTAACCGCCTCAGCGAAATGCAGTACGGCATCAACCACGGACGCCGGATCGGCAGCGCGTACGTCAACTTCGACCTGGGCATGCAGGACGGCATCGGTGCATTCGACGCCCAGGGCAATGACCATCCCGCCCCCGGCGAGCCGGATGCGCGTTACCGCAAATACATGGCCGTTGCGTCCTACTTGCAGCCGTTCAAGGTGTGGGGCGAGTCCTTCAGTTTCACCAGCCTGATGACCGGCCAGCGCAGTGAAGATGTGCTGTTCAGCCCGTCGCGCACCAGCCTCGGCGGGCAGTCGTCGATCCGTGGCTACAAGGATCAGTCCCTGTCCGGCGACAGCGGCGGTTACTGGCGCAACGACCTGCGCTGGAGCCGTCCGGTGACGGCGGAATGGCTGCGCCCGGTATTTGCCGAGTACGGCACCAGCCTCGGTTATGACCAGGGCGTGATCCGCGGCGATCGTTACAACGACGATCAGCACGGGCGCATGTCCAGCAACTCGCTGGAGCTGTTTGCCCGTGGTCAGCATGTCGCCGCCAGCGTGACGTTTGCCCATTCCCTCGAACGCCCGGACACCCTGACCGAGCGTGAAGCGCCGATCTATTTCCGCGTGGATTTCTTCCTCTGATTTCGCTGCATCGAGACCTTTCACATGGACGTTCGCCACTACGCTTTCCTCGCTCGCCAGCCCTCTGCCACCGTGAAAACCCGCGAGTACTTCTGGGGCCTGCCCAATCGCGGAGTGGCGTTCCTGTTGGCCAACGTCATGTTCTGGCAACCGCTATGGGCCCAGGCCGACGGCATCGTGGTCGCCACGCCTGGCACCACGCTGGACCATGCCGGCAACGGCGTGCAGATCGTCAACATCGCCACCCCGAATAGCAGCGGCCTGTCGCACAACCAGTTCCACGACTACAACGTCAGCGCCCAGGGGCTGATCCTCAATAACGGATCGGTGCAGACCTCGCTCACGCAACTGGGCGGCATCATCATCGGCAACCCGCACCTGAAAAACAGCGGTTCGGCGCAGACGATCCTCAACGAAGTCATCGGCGGCAGCCCGAGCCAGTTGCGCGGCTACACCGAAGTGGCGG
This sequence comes from Pseudomonas sp. SJZ080, assembly GCF_007828295.1. Taxonomy (NCBI): domain Bacteria; kingdom Pseudomonadati; phylum Pseudomonadota; class Gammaproteobacteria; order Pseudomonadales; family Pseudomonadaceae; genus Pseudomonas; species Pseudomonas sp. SJZ080. The sequence goes on along the minus strand of NZ_VIUK01000007.1, from coordinate 145,078 downwards.
GGCAGTCGGCGCGGGTCATCGTCGCCAACCCCTACGGCATCACCTGCAACGGCTGCGGCTTTATCAACACCCCGCGCGTGACCTTGACCACCGGCAAACCGGTGCTCGATGGCAGCGGTCGCGTCGATCGTTTTCAGGTGGATCAGGGCAGCATCGCCATCGAAGGGAGCGGGCTCAACGCGAGCAACATCGACCAGTTCGATCTGATCACCCGCTCGGCGAAGATCAACGCCAACCTCTATGCGAAAAAACTCACCGTCATAACCGGTCGCAACGATGTTGATGCCACTAGCCTGGCGGTCCAGGCCCGAGCTGCTGATGGTTCGCCTGCGCCAACTCTGGCGATCGACAGTAGCGCGCTCGGCGGCATGTATGCCGGCACCATCCGGCTGGTGGGCACCGAGCAGGGCGTGGGTGTCAGACTCAACGGAGAAATGGCGGCCAGTGCAGGGGATTTCAGCATCGACGCCAACGGCAAACTGACACTGGCGACCACTGCTGCCAGCGGTGCCGTGACGGTCAAGGCTCAAAGCGTGCAGGCGGATGGCGCGGTCTACGCCGGCACTGACTTGAATATCACGGCCAGTGAAGACCTGTTCAATCAGAAGAGCATCGCTGCAGGCGGCAAAGTGATGCTGGCCAGTAACGGTCAGTTGACCAACCTCGGCATTATTGAAGCGGGGGTCAACGCCGACAACACCCATAACACTGCCGGCGATGTGCAAATCGACGCGAAAAACCTGCGCAACGCGGGCCAGGTCGCCGCTTCCCGTAACCTCACCGTCAACGTCGAAAAAGAGCTGGATAATCGAAAGGGCGTTATGGGCGGTAGTGTCACTAAAGTGACCGCCGGCGAAGGGCTCGATAACAGCGAAGGCACCCTTCAATCGAAATCCGGCCTGGTGGTCAGTGGCAAGGCACTGGTCAACCAGAAGGGCTCGATGCTCGGTAAAACGGTCACCGTCACTGGCAGCAGCCTTGATAACCGCAAGGGGTTGATCGGTGCCAGTACCGACACTGCCAAGGTGACAATCGCCGACCGGCTCGACAACACCGAAGGTACGCTCCAGGCTGAAACCGGCCTGATGGTCAGCGGCACCAAGGTGATCAATCAGAATGGCGCGATGCTCGGCAAGTCAGTCACCGTTACCGGTACTGAGCTCGATAACAGCCAGAAGGGCCGAATCGTTGCTGACAGTGGCGCCTTGACGGTGACGGTCGACCAAACCCTCAACAACCAGCAGGGGCGACTGCAAGCCACCGTCGGCGATGTTGCACTCATGGCGGGCAGCATCGATAACCGTGCGGGTGTCGTGGTCGGTGACAAAGTGAAAGTCACCAGTGCACTGGGCAACTTGGACAACCGCGCAGGCCAGGTGCTTGGCAGCCGCCTGGAGCTCGCCGCCAAAACCAGTATTGATAACCGTGACGAAGGTCAATTGCTTGCGGGCAGTGACGGTCTGAAACTGACGACCAGACTGCTGCAGAACCAGCGAGGCAGCATTCTCGCCGGTGGCAGTCATGCCGATCTCGATCTGACTCAGGGCCGCCTGGATAATCAGGCGGGCGACATCAGCGCCAGCAGCGTGAAGCTGACCGCGGCCGATGTCGACAACAGTGGTGGCAGCCTCGCCAGCCTGGCGGGCAACCTGCAACTGACGGTGGATCGCTTGACCAACCAGGGAGGGCTGATCGAAGCCAGCCAAAAGCTGCAGCTTGATGGGCAGAGCCTGGACAACAGCGCGGGTGGACGTCTGCTCGCACACCTCGGCGATTCAAGTCGAATCAACCTGCAGGGTGATCTGGATAACCGTGGCGGACGCATTGCCATCGGCAGCGACGATTTTGTCTTGAAAACCGGCACCTTGCGCAACAGTACCGGACAGATCGAACACGCCGCCAGCGGCCAGTTCAGCCTGAATTCGGCGAGCCTGATCGGCGCTCAAGGCCGCTTGGTTGGCCTCGGCACTGGCGACTGGCATATCACCAGTGTCGACGGAATTGGCCTTTGGCACACCAACGGTGCGTTGGATATCAGCGGCCTGCAAAGTATTGCCCTGCAAGCCGGTGAGCGCATTTCCAGCGCCAGCAGCCTGCGCCTGGACGCGGCGAGCCTGAGCAATGCCGGCGAGTTGATCAGTGACGGCGACCTCACCCTGAAACTGTCCGGCAATCTGACGAACCAAGGGCTGATTTCGACCAAACAGGCATTGAAAATCAATGCGGCCAATCTGACCCAGAATGGCGGTCGAATCGCCAGTGGCGGCAACGCTGGACTGACCTTGGGTGGCACGCTCGACAACCTTGGCCGGCTGACCTCCAGCACAAGCCTGAGCATCGCTGCCGACCGTATCGACAACAGCGGCACCCTGGGTGCGCAGCAGTCACTCAACCTCACCGCAACCCGGGACATTAACAACCGGGCTGACAGTCTGATCTTCAGCGGCGCCGACATGACCCTGCGCGCCGATAGCCTGCTCAACCGCTATGCCGACTTCTACAGCAAAGGCAAATTCAGCTTCGCGGCTATCAATGGCGGCAAGGCCAGTCAGTTGAGCAACCTCTCCGGCAGTATCGAAAGCGCGAGTGACATCGACATCAAGGTGAGCGAGCTGAACAATGCCAAGGCCGAGTTCGAAGCCAGCGATACCATCGCCAGCCGTCGCATCGTCATTAACTGCACCGATTGCAGCGGCGATACGCATTCCGGCTATTACATCGTCCGTACCCTTTACGAAGGCAGCATCCTCAAGGACTCACCAGCATCCCGCCTTCTGGCTAACCAGGACCTGTTGCTTGACGCCGTCACCGTCACCAACGGCCAGAGCCTGCTGGCCGCCAACCGGCACGCGACCATTAACGCCAGCAACTTTTACAACCGCGGTTTCACTCTCGACAATCGCGAAGAGAACATCAGTTACTTCCTCGCCGGCGTCAGCCAGGGTACCTACCGGGTTACCGAGCGCGCCACCAACGCCTGGAACGCCAGCAACGCGGGGCGGGCAATCGCCGATCAGGATCCGATTCCGACGGAGGTCACCAAGTACCCTGTCGCGAACACCACCAACACCATCATGCCGGGCAACAACACCACCCATGCCGGCACCGTGCAGGCGGGTGGCACGCTGAGACTGAACATCAGTGGCGAGCTGGTCAACGGCAGCCTCACCGATCAGGGCAATGCCCAACTTATCGGTGCCACTCTGGACAGCCAGGCCTATGGCGCCGGCGGCCAGCAGGTGATCCTCGCAAGCCCGGTCGGCAGCCCGGGCCCTTTGAAGGACGTCAAACGCATCGAGACCGTAGGCGCCGACGGCCGTGCGCAGCTCAGCTTCGTCCCGATCGATTTCAGCGGTGCGCCTTTCGTTAGCGTCGATCCGACTGCTCTACCGAGTTTCCGTCTCCCGCAAGGCGATTACGGCCTGTTCACTCAGAGTCGAAACCCGGCCAACAAATACCTGATCGAAACCAACCCTTCGCTTGTCGATCTCGCGAAATTCATGAGTTCCGATTACCTGCTTGGCAATCTCGGTTATGACCCCGACGAGGCCGTGCGCCGACTGGGCGACGGCCGCTACGAGACCCGACTGATTGCCGACGCCGTTCGCGCCCAGACCGGCCAGCGCTTTCTGGCCGACGGCCTGAACAGTGACTACGAACAGTTTCAATACCTGATGGATAACGCCGTCGCCAGCAAGGACGCGTTGAACCTGAGTGTCGGTGTCGCTCTGACCTCGCAGCAGGTTGCGGCCTTGACCCATGACTTGGTCTGGATGGAGGAACGGGTCGTTGACGGCCAGACCGTGTTGGTGCCGGTGCTTTATCTGGCCAAGGTCGATTCACGCAATCTGCGGGGCGGCAGCCTGATTCAGGGACGGGATCTGGAAATGATCACGGGTGGCGATCTGAAAAACGTCGGGACGTTGCGCGCCAGCGAAGACCTCAGCGCATTGAGCGGTGGCAGCATCTTCCAGGGCGGCCTGGCCCAGGCCAACGCCAATCTGGCCCTGCTTGCGCAAGACAGCATCCGCAACGCGCTGGCTGGGGAAATCCGCGCCGATAAGGTCAACCTCACCAGCCTGACGGGCGATATCACCAACGACCGAACAGCCACCGCGTTCAACATTGGCGCGGGCAGCGACACTCAGGTCGATGCGGGCAGCAGCATCAGCGCCGGGTCCAGACTAACCATTAACGCCGCCCATGATTTGACGAACAAGGGCCAGATCAGCAGTGGTGGAAATGCCACCTTGACCGCTGGCAATGACATCAACCTGCTCGCCGTAGAAGACCGGACTGTCACTCGTGACGCGCTGCGTCGCGGAATGCGCACGGAAGAAACCATCACACAATTGGGCTCCAGCGTTACCGCAGCGGGGGAGCTGATCCTGGATGCCGGCCGTGACATCAACGTCGTGGGCAGCAAGGCAAGTGCCGAGGGGGATTTGAAGGCCACCGCCGATCGGGACATCAACCTGATGTCCGTCGCGGACGAACACAACCTTGAGAGCCGTTACAAGAAGGGCGACAAAAAGGTCCATGAGATCGATAACCAGAGTCGGCAGGTCTCCAGCGAATTCAGTGCGGGTGGAAACCTTGATGTTGACGCGGGACGCGATGTCACCCTGCTGGCAAGCAACCTGAACGCGGGCAACGAAGCCTACGTTTACGCCGGCAATAACCTCAACCTGCTTGCCGCCGAAAACAGCGATTACACGCTGTATGACATGCAGAAAAAAGGCTCCTTCGGCGCGAAGAAAACCCAGCGCGACGAAGTCACCGATGTGAAATCTGTCGGCAGTCAAATCACCACGGGTGGCGACCTGACGCTGGCGAGCGGTGGGGATCAGTTGTATCAGGGCGCGAAACTCACCAGTGGCAAGAACATCACGCTGGACAGTGGCGGGGCGATCACCTTTGAAGCGGTGAAGGACTCGCACCAGGAAAGCCACGACAAGAGCAGCAACAGCTGGGCGTGGACCAGCATGGAGAACAAAGGCCAGGTTGATGAAACGCTGCGGCAAAGCCAGTTTTTTGCCAAAGGCCAGACCTTGATCAAAGCGGTTGACGGACTGCACATCGATATCAAGGAGGTCAACCAGCAAAGCGTGAGCCAGACAATTGATGCCATGGTCCAGGCCGACCCTGGCATGGCCTGGCTCAAAGAAGCTGAAGCGCGCGGCGATGTGGACTGGCGCCAGGTTAAAGAGCTGCATGACAGTTGGGATGAAAGTCATTCCGGGTTGGGTGGCCCGGCGATGATCATCATTGTCATCCTCGTTACCTACTTCACGGCGGGCGCGGCCTCCAGTTTCGTGGCCTCTGCGGCCAACGCAGGGGCGGGCAGCGCATTCGCAGCCGGTGCTGCAGCAACTGCAACGTCGCAAGCTGTCGCCGCTGGCTGGGCAAACGCTGCTCTGACAGCAATCATGACCTCTGCCGCCAGTACAGCCGCAGTCAGCACGATCAACAATAAAGGCAATCTCGGTGCGGCCTTCAAGGAAACGTTCAGCGCCGAGAGCATGAAAAACTACATCGTGGCCGGCGCCGTGGCAGGCCTTGCCACCGGTATTTTCAACGACTGGACCAGCACCAAGGCGGATCCAGGCGTCGCGCTGACTGATTCCACCAAGGGTGTTTTGGCTAACACGGGCAAAGTGGTCACTGCCAATCCCGGTGGATTGAGTAGCCTGGAAGGTATCGCTCAGTTCACCGCAAACCAGGCCCTGCAAAACAGCACTTCCGCACTACTCAACAAGGCACTGGGTCGCGACGGCAGCCTGGGTGATGCCTTGCAAAGCAGTCTGGTGAATGCGTTTGCTGCCTACGGTTTCAACCTGGTCGGTGATATGGGCAACTATTACCAGCTGCCAGACGGTGAACTCGCCAAAATCGGCCTGCACGCCGTGATGGGTGGTTTGGCCTCGCTCGCTGCGGGCGGTGATTTCAAGACGGGGGCGCTGGCGGCCGGAGTCAACGAAGCCCTGGTCGGTAAGTTGGCTTCGGCCTATGCCGGCATGTCCAAGGAGGACAGGGATCGACTGTTGGCCATGAACTCGCAACTGATTGGCGTGCTGGCGACTGCTGTTCAAGACCCTGATGCCGATAACAAAAAGCTGCAAATCGGGTCGTGGGTCGCACAGAACGGAACCCTGTACAACCGTCAGCTTCACGCCGATGAGCAAGACTGGATCAAGGCACATGCCAAAGAGTTTGCCGAGAAAAATGGCATCAGTGAAGGCGAGGCCATGGAGCGCCTGAGCCAGCAAGCGCTCAAGGATGTCGACTTCATGTGGCGATCCATTCTCACGGATGGCGACGACAGTGCGGCGCAAGCCTTCTTGAGCAATTCCGGGCAGACATTCACCAATGATCTCGGCGGACAACAAGCGCTGTTCACCGCAAAAGGCCAACAGCTGTTCCGGCCGGAAATGTTTGCGGATACAGCCGATCCGAAGTTCTACCAACAGTTTGTTCAAAGCGGTGTGAGCCGTGAGCTGAGCGCAGGCTTGCGCAAAGAACTGAAGGACTCTGGCGTCGAGATAAAAAATGGCGCTGTAGATCTCGCAAAAGTAGCCTACGAGCATCCCGATGTTGTACTGGACGGCTTGTGGGAAGGCGCCAAGGGCATTCCGCAAAGCGTGGTGGATGGGTTCGTGGAGAGCGGTCATGCCATTGGAGAAGGCGCCGCCGTCAACTTAAATGAGGACCTGACCAAGAAACTGAACACCATCTACGGACAGGATGTTCATACCGCTCAAACCACGTTGCTGGCCATTCGAACGCTCCTCGCCGTCTCTGGCGCGGGGAGCGCAGCGAAGGCCGGTGGCAAGCTGACGGAAAAGGCCGCCGAGGCTATCGGTAAAAAACTGGATGAGGTCATAGACAGCCTGGCGGAGCAGGCCTTCATAAAAAGTGGAGGCATTGTTGATAATAAAGGCAACGCGCTGCTCGACCTGAAATCCCTCAGCAATGATCAGAAACGAGTCCTTGGTGAGGTGTTCGGTGAAGCGACGGTGCGCAATATAGTGCCTGAAGGCGAAAAACTGGCGAGAATGCAGGGGGCGGGCGAGACCGGTATTGACGACTTGTTTCGGGTCAATCGTCCGGATGTAGATTATGTGGTGATCGAATACAAGTTTGTCGGTGACCCCAAGAAAGGTGGTAATTCGAGCCTGATAAACACGAGCGATGGCAAACAGGCGAGTGAAAGCTGGACGCTGGGCTCCGGGCGGTTGGAAAAGGCCGTGGGAGAGCAGCATGCATCTGACATCATGCGTTCCATTGATGCTGGTCGCACTGAAACGTGGGTTGTGCGGACAGGGGCAGATGGAGCAACCGAGATCCAGGTGCTCGATTCTTTAGGCAAGCCAAAGCCCATTGATACGTCAAAAATTTTGGCCTCAAAAACAAATCTTTCAGGAGCAAAGCCATGATCCGGGACTCAATGGCCGGGGAAGGATATTGGGATAAATGGACAAGACACAGCCAGGAAAATATTGCGAAAAATCTTGAGCAGCTTAAAAGCCCATCGGGAAACCCGGTGTATCGGCCCCAGTTTGTCTGGGATACGTCCAGGGACGTTTTGCGTCTGATGCTCCGGCGCTACTCCCAAGGCGATTCTGTTTCCGGGATCGGTCAGTTGTTCCCCCAACTCCTCGATACCTGGGTGTTGTCGAATGACCTGGCGGATGGCGTGTGTGCCGAACACAATCTGAAAACCTGCCGTGACTGGGTATTCGACCTGTCCGACCTCAACCACTATATCTGGTGCTTTTGGGTGGTTGGGCTGGCGCTCGTCCTGCACATTCCTGACGATCAGTGGAACCGACTGCTGGCCCTCATTGGTGGAGAAGGCGACGACATCTTGCTGGATCGAATAATCGCCAGTCGCCAGCCATCGCGCGTCATTGGCGATGTTCTCCTGCATCAAAAACCCTATGCCCGATTGTTCAAGGCCATCGATGCGCCGAAGGAACAACAAGCCCTTCTTCTGCAAGCGTTCGTCGACAATTGGTACCCGGAACTCAACCGACGCGGCAAGCAGCAACCATGGTGGTACTTCTACGGTGATCCTGAAAAGCACCCACTGGAAACGGGCAGCTACTTTGGACGTTGGTGCGTCGAGGCTGTTGCAGCCGTCGAGGCTTTCAAGCTGGATGACAGTCTTTGTTTGGGGCATCCACATTATCCAGGTGATTTGCTGCACCCCAATGGCCCGAGCACGCACAGGCCGCAGCCAAAAAGCAAAAAGCCGCGAAGTTGGCGCGAGTTCTTTGGGATCTAGCAAATAAAGCGGCACGGCTCACGGGGAAATGATCATCTTCGGTTGCACCCCAACACGCCTACCGGCCAGACAAACATTCCTGACGTTCCCTGTCACTTGTTCGCCAAATCGTGAAACAGGTGCTGGGGGCGCATTGCCACATAAAAAAACAAGAACTCCTGCGCGCAAATGCAGCCATAGCCTTAAGAACGTTAATTCTTGAATCCGGCAATGGCGCAGTTCTTCAGTCACTCGTCCAATCACGGATTCCAGACCGCATGGCGGACGCCGTGAGGGCAACTGATGAACCCACATCTGAACTTCGGCATTGAAGAGGAATACTTCATCACTGACCTGCGCACCCGGCGCATGCCGGAGGAGCCACCCTGCGCAGCGATTGAGGCGTGCAAGGCTGAGTTGGGCCCGTGCTTTGCCTATGAGATGTTTAAAGGGCAGATCGAAGTCGCTTCCCCCGTTTTTACTGACATTGCGCAAGCTGCGGAGTATCTGGGCACAGTTCGCACTACGCTACGAAAAACCCTTGAACCCTATGGCCTGGGACTGCTCAGTGTCGGCAGCCATCCGCTGGCGGACTGGCGTCTGCAACAGGCTACAGAGCAAGACCATTTTCTTCAGCTGTTTGAAGACTACCAGCGTGTAGCCCGACGTAGCTTGCTGTCCGGTCTGCATGTGCATGTTGAAGTGCCGGGGCATCTTGATCGAATACAGGTGATGAACGAAGTTCTGCCGTGGCTGCCGTTTTTGCTGGCCTTGAGCAGTTCATCACCGTTTTGGGACGGCGCCGACAGCGGCTTTGCGAGCTACCGGCAAACGGCCTGTGATGAATGGCCGCGGATGGGCGTTCCGGAGTTCCTTGAAGATCAAGCCGCCTATGACGCTTACGTTGCGCTGCTGATGCGTACCGGGACTGTTCGGCAGGCTGGCGATATCTGGTGGGGTCTGCGGCCGGCGGCGAAGTATCCGACCCTGGAATTGCGGATGACGGATGCGTGTCCACGTCTGGATGATGCGTTGTGCATTGCTTCGTTTTTTCGGCTGGTGGTGGCGTATGCCATGGATCAACCGCGTCCCGGTTCTGCCTATTCACAAACATCCCAATGGATTCTCAAGGAGAACCGCTGGCGGGCGAAACGCTACGGAACTCGGGCGTCGTTCATTATTGAAGGCTACGACCGGCCGTTCTCCATTAAGCAGTGGCTGTTCATGGCTGAACAGATGTTGGGCGATGCTGCGCGAACATTGGGCGCAGAGTCGGTTTTTGCTCACATCAGGCAAATGCTTCGTGAAGGAACCAGTGCGCAGCGACAACTTGGCGTCTACGAGCGAGCGTTGCGCAGAGGGGAGGATGTTCAGGCTGCACTGTCGCAAGTGGTGGACGAGTTGCTGATGGAAACGTCGCAAGCGCCATCTTTCGATCAAAGGATCCCCGGCAGCGGTAATCCCGGCAGGGCGTTGACAGGACAGGTGATCTGATCCGTATTTTTCTGCGTGATCTGCATCTGTTACGCATCAGGCCTGCGCCTCACAATGACAGCACGGTCCGCATTCGCAGTAGCCCTTGCACCGCATTCTCATTCCGTAGGAGGCTCCATGGCCAAGATGTCCCTTTTCCTGGGTGGTTTTCTGCTTTTAACCCTTTTGATCGGTGCCCTGGCGACGATCTCTCCCACTTAGTCCGTTTTGCCAGTCGGCAAAAAGCACAACGCCTCCACTTGGGAGGCGTTGCAGTTTTCAGCCGTGTTACTTCAGATCAAACCGATCCAGATTCATCACCTTCGTCCACGCCGCCACAAAGTCCTTCACAAACTTCTCCTTCGAATCGCTGCTGGCATAGACCTCAGCCAGCGCGCGCAACTGAGCATTCGAACCGAAGACCAGATCGACCCGCGTGCCGGTCCATTTCAATTCGCCGGTTTTGCGATCGCGTCCTTCAAACTCCTCGCTAGTCTCTGAGGTCGGTTTCCATTCCACGCCCATGTCCAGCAGGTTCTTGAAGAAGTCGTTGGTCAACGCCTCTGGTTGCTTCGTGAAGACACCATGCTTCGTTTGCCCGACGTTGGTATTCAATACTCGCAGGCCGCCGATCAGCGCGGTCATTTCCGGCGCAGTGAGGGTCAGTTGTTGTGCCTTGTCGATCAACAGATGCTCGGCCGGAACGCGGTAGCGGGTTTTGAGGTAGTTGCGGAAGCCGTCGGCGATGGGTTCGAGGAAGCCGAAGGATTCCACGTCGGTCTGTTCTTGCGAGGCGTCCGCACGCCCCGGTGTGAACGGCACCGTGACGCTGTGACCGGCATTTTTTGCGGCTTGTTCGACACCGGCGCTGCCGGCCAGCACGATCAGGTCCGCCAGCGAGATTTTCTTGCCGCTGTTGTTGAACTCGTTCCGGATGCTTTCGAGTTTCGCCAGCACGTTGGCCAGTTGTTCAGGCTGGTTGGCTTGCCAGGACTTCTGCGGTTCCAGGCGCAGGCGACCGCCGTTGGCGCCGCCGCGCTTGTCGGAGCCACGGAAGGACGAAGCCGCTGCCCAGGCCGTTGATACCAGCTGCGAAACGCTGAGGCCCGAGGCGAGGACTTTGCTCTTGAGCGCGGCCACGTCGCCATCGCTGACCAGTGGATGGTCGACTTTCGGAATCGGGTCTTGCCACAGCAGTTCTTCGCTGGGCATTTCCGGGCCGAGGTAGCGGGAGAGGGGACCCATGTCGCGGTGGATCAGCTTGAACCAGGCGCGGGCGAAGGCGTCGGCGAGCTGATCGGGGTTCTGCAGGAAGCGCCGCGCAATCGGTTCATAGATCGGATCGAAGCGCAGGGCCAGGTCCGAGGTCAGCATCGTGGGGTTGCGCCGTTTCGACGGGTCGTGTGCATCCGGAATGGTCCCGGCGCCAGCGCCGTTTTTTGCGACCCACTGGTTTGCGCCGGCCGGGCTTTTGCTCAGCTCCCACTCGAAGCCGAACAGGTTTTCCAGGTAGTTGTTGCTCCACCGGGTGGGCGTGGTAGTCCAGGTAACCTCCAGCCCGCTGGTGATGGTGTCCGGGCCTTTACCGGTGCCAAAGTTGTTTTTCCAGCCAAAGCCCTGTTGTTCGAGGCCGGCCGCTTCAGGCTCGGGACCAGCATTATCGGCAGGCCCGGCGCCGTGGGTTTTACCGAAGGCATGGCCGCCGGCAATCAGCGCCACGGTTTCTTCGTCGTTCATCGCCATGCGGCCGAAGGTTTCGCGGATGTCCAGGGCCGAAGCGACGGGATCGGGATTGCCCTCCGGACCTTCCGGGTTCACATAGATCAGGCCCATCTGCACGGCGGCCAGTGGATTTTCCAGATTGCGCCCCTGATCGGTACGGCTGTCCTCATTTCTACCGGGCTCGGCCACGAGTGGAACATCGCCGGGGGCTTGCACGGGTTTTTGCGCCTTGTCGTAGCGGGTGTCGCCACCCAGCCATTTGTTTTCCGAACCCCAGTAAACGTCTTCATCCGGTTCCCAGACGTCGGCACGGCCACCGGAAAAACCGAAGGTCTTGAAGCCCATGGATTCCAGTGCGACGTTGCCGGTCAGGACGATCAGGTCTGCCCAGGAAATGTTGTTGCCATACTTTTGCTTGATCGGCCACAGCAGCCGGCGCGCCTTGTCCAGGCTGACGTTGTCCGGCCAGCTGTTGAGCGGGGCGAAGCGCTGTTGACCGGAACCGGCACCGCCACGCCCGTCACCGGTGCGGTACGTGCCTGCTGCGTGCCACGCCATGCGAATGAACAGCGGGCCATAGTGACCGAAGTCTGCCGGCCACCAGTCTTGCGAATCGGTCATCAATGCAGTCAAGTCTCGCTTGACCGCCGCAAAGTCGAGTTTTTTGAACGCTTCGGCGTAGTTGAAGCCCTCGTCCATGGGGTCAGACAGGGACGAATGCTGGTGCAGGATCTTCAGATTCAGTTGGTTCGGCCACCAGTCGCGGTTGGTCGTGCCACCGCCAGCGGCGTGATTGAACGGGCATTTCGATTCGTTTGCCATGTGCGAGCTACCTTTTGGTCGTGTTCTTCCGGCTATCGGGCCCGGAGCGGGCGTTAAATAGCGACGAGCGAGATCAAGACACAGGCTGCAGGGCCAGCAGTTGGATCAACTGATTGTGTGACCACACGGAGTTCTGAACAGCGGCAATCAGGTTGCCTGCGCGGTGACCCACGGGCGGCCTAGTCAAGCTTCGGGCTCATTCCTGTCTCCTTTCCAGCGCTAATCCGGCCGGCTTATGACGCCAGCGCAGACTAAGGTTAGACCCGAGTCGGGAAGTCAGCTAATAGGTGGAGTGTTACGCGTCGATAGGCAGAATCTTTCACGGCAACCCTTGAGATGGCCTGCTCGATCAGTCACTGCAATTGCGCGATCAGGCCGGTTCGGTGAACCGGCAACTGACGCAGTTCCGGGACTGAGATCAACCCCCGGAGGCTACGTCGGGATCTTCCTCCATAGCCTCCGAACGCCTTTGGTCAAAGCAGCGGAATGCTGTAGCTGACGATCAGGCGGTTCTGGTCCTGGTTTCGGCTCGCTTCACTGTTGGACTTGCCGTTGCGCCAGCCAAACCCGACGCCCTTGAGCGCCCCGGACTGAATCGCGTAATCCAGGCCGATATCCCGTTCCCATTCCTTTTGTGTTCCGCCAGTGGCGGTCTTGATGTTGTCGCCGCTGAGGTAGATGACCGACGCCTTCAGACCGGGCACGCCCACCCCCGCAAAGTCGTACGCATACTGGCCGAAAGCGGTACGTTCACCCGCGCGGGTGAAGGTCTGGATCAGGCGGTCGGTGTACAGGTAAAGGCTGGCGCCGCCGGCACCTTTGTCCGGCAGGTTGCCCTGGCTGAGTTGGGTAAAGTTGCTGCCACTGGAAACGCTTTGGTAGCCAGCAGTGACGGCATGGGCGCCGGCGGTGTAAATCAGTGCGGCGCTCCAGGTCCGGTTATCGATTTCGCCATCGGCGCCTTCGGTGTAGCCGCTGATTCGGTAGCCTGAAGTGCCCGAGCTGTTCGCTCCGGACGAATCGGTCTTGAAGTAGCGCAGGTCGGTTTTCAGCGATTGATTGTCCGAGATCGTCAGCGTGTGCATCAGGCCGAAAAATTGCTGGGTGTAGTAGTCGTCGAGGTTGGCGTAGTAATACTGGGCGGTCAGGTCCTTGGTGATTTTCCAGTCGCCGCCGGCGAAGTCGAACGCATTGCTTTCACGGGTGCCACCCGTGGCCGCGAGCCCGGTCTGATCACTTGAACCTCGGCCAGTTGCATGTTCAATGCGGCCACCGGTGAGGGTCAGGTCCTTGAACTCGCCCGAGGTGATCTGCCCGCCTTCAAAAGTCTGGGGCAGCAGGCGGCCATCGTTGGCCACCAGGATAGGCAGTTTCGGCATCAGCGTGCCGAGGCGCAGTTCGGTTTTCGAAATTTTGACCTTGCCGGTCAACCCGAGCCGGCTCCACTCGTCGACCGCGCGGTTGTCACTGTCCGATGGAATCATGCTGCTGCCGACGTGGCGTCCTTTGCCGCTGTCCAGGGTGATCCCCATCAGGCCCAATGCATCGACACCAAAACCGACCATGCCGTCGGTGTAGCCCGACTTGAAGTCGAGCATGAAACCCTGCGCCCACTCTTCGGTTTTCGAAGGGGCGACCGGGCCGTCGCGGTTGTCGTTGTTGAAGTAGAAATTTCTCATCCCCAAGGTGGCTTTGCTGTCACTCAGGAAGTCGGCGTGCGCCTGGGTGCTGAGTGCAATGGCGCCCAGCGCCAGGGTTACAACCGTGTTCGTGTTGCTCATGTAGAACGCCCCTATTTTTTGTAATTTGAATTCAGGAGGGTGGCTCCCGCCGTGACAGGCGGGAGCGTGAGGCTTCAGATACCCAGCACGTTGGCCCCGATGCACGGATCGATGCCGCGTTCCAGACGACGCTGATGGACGATCACCGTGATTTCCATCGAGCCGGTGGTGACTTCGAAGTCGAGGATATGGCCGCCGTAGGCCTGGAACGTGGCGTCACCGGCTACGCCGTGCATATGGATCGAAGGCTGATCGTTCTTCCACGCCACCGAGCCGGTGATGCTCGCCATCTCGACGCTGTTCAAGGTCTTGGCGTCGAAGTCCTTTTTGTCCTTGTTCCAGAAACCGAACTTCACGTTGCCGAAACCGATACCCGTGATGGACGCGCTGGGAATCTTCTCGGCGATGGCCAGTTTGGTCAGTTCCTTGAACGCGTTGTCGCCCATGCGCAGCACCATGAGGTAACCGGTGGGGGTTTTGGTGTAGCGCGGTGTGGCTTCAGTGGCACATTGCATGGGCGATGTCGTCGCGGTGGGGGTGGTTTCGGCAACGGCCAGTTGAGTACCTGCGGTGGTGATCATCACGGCGGCGGTCACGGCCAGCACCAGTTTGCAAAAGCGGTGTTTCGGGTGACGTTGAACTTGCATGAGACTTCCTCTGTTTTTGTTGTTGTGTGGGTGCAGCGGTTTTCGGGACGAGCGAAGCCGGCGCCTGTGTTCAACAGGCGCGGAAGGTGTGGCTATCGGTGGGTGTCAGTTGAAGCGCGTTGACCTACAGCGCATCGCGGCGGCTGGTGCCGTCAACCAGTCGGGCAATGCCCAGCGGGTTACTGTTTTTCAGGGCGTCCGGCAGCAGGCTGTCGGGACAGTTCTGGAAACACACCGGCCGCAGGAAACGATCGATCGCCAACGTCCCGACCGAAGTGCCGCGTGCATCCGACGTGGCCGGGTACGGCCCGCCGTGCACCATGGCGTCGCAGACTTCGACCCCGGTGGGATAACCGTTGAACAGCACGCGGCCGACTTTCTGTTCCAGCAGGGCCAGCATGTCGCCCAGCGTGGCGACTTCCGAATCCTCGACAATCAGCGTTGCAGTCAACTGACCGCGCAAACCGTGCAGTGCCAGGATCAACTCGGCGTGGTCAGCGACCTCCACGACGAGGGTGGTCGGGCCGAATACTTCTTCCTGAAGCAACACATCGCCATTGATCAACAGGCTGGCGTCGGCCTTGAAAAGTTGCGGCCGCGCCTGATTGCCCAGTTGCTCGGAGCCGGCCAGGTGCGTGATGCCGGGGTGGGCGCGCAGGTTGTCCAGGCCATGGCAGTAGCTTTTCAGTGCGCCGGCGTTGAGCATGGTTTGCGCCGGTTGCTCGTTCATCAAACTGGCGAAGCGTTCAAGGAACGCCGTGAATTCCGGCGAGCGAATTCCCAGCACCAAACCGGGGTTGGTGCAGAACTGGCCCGCGCCCAGCACCACGGAAGCGCTCAGCTCGGCGGCGATCTTTTCGCCGCGAGCCTTGAGGGCTTCGGGCATCAGCAATACCGGGTTGATGCTGCTCATCTCGGCGAACACCGGGATCGGTTGAGGGCGCGCCGCAGCCATGTCGCACAAGGCGCGGCCGCCGCGCAACGAACCAGTGAAACCGACCGCCTGAATGGCCGGATGCTTGACCAGCGCTTCACCGACGCTGCCGTAAAGCAGGCTGAACACACCTTCGGGCATGCCGGTTTTTCGCGCTGCGCGAGTGATTGCATCGGCCACGTAATCGGCCGTGGCCATGTGGCCGCTGTGGGCCTTGAACACTACCGGGCAACCGGCGGCGAGGGCGGAAGCGGTGTCGCCGCCGGCGGTGGAGAAGGCCAGCGGAAAGTTGCTGGCGCCGAACACCGCGACCGGACCGAGCCCGGTGCGGTACTGACGCAGATCGGGACGGGGCAACGGCTGACGGTCGGGCAGCGCACGGTCGATGCGTGCGCCGTAGAAATCACCCCGGCGCAACATCGTGGCGAACAGGCGCATCTGGCCGCTGGTGCGTGCTCGTTCACCTTGGATGCGCCCGGCGGGCAGGGCGGTTTCCCGGCACACGAGGGCGATGAACGATTCATCCAGCGCGTCGAGCTCTGTGGCGATGGCATCGAGAAAACCGGCGCGGCGAGCGGCCGACAGGTTGCGAAAGGTCGGGTACGCCGTGGCCGCCGCTTGGGCTGCCGCATTCACTTCCTCGATTGTCGCCTGATGGAAGCGATACGGCAGTGCTTCGCCGGTGTTGGCGTCGTGGCTTTGCAAGGTGGTCGTACCCTGTGCCGAGCGTGCGCCGGCGATGTAGTTGTGGCCTGAAACTTCAAACATGTTGGACTCCTGATGAGCTGTTCAAATCGGGTCACGCGAGGCGGTAGAGGCGCCGGGCGTTGTCATGAAACAGGGACAGCCGCTCGGTCAGGGAACGCTCCCTGACGATGGTTTTGAAACCGTCGAACACTTCGCTGAGACTGTTCACCACGCCATCGACCGGGTAATTGCTGGCAAACGCGCAGCGGCTGACGTCGAAGATCGAAATCGCGTCGTTCACTACCTCGCGATTCGCCTCGACCGGCCATGCCTCGCCCGGGATGCAGATGCCGGAAATCTTCAGCGCGACGTTCGGTTCGCGTGCCAGCAGCGCGAGGTTTTCACGCCAGCCGGCCAAACCCTCTGCCGAACGATCTGCCGGCAGTGCGGTGTGATTGACCACGATGGTTGTGTCGGGAAAGTCCCGGGCCAGTTCGGCGGCTTCCGCCAGATGCCACCACGGCGCCTGCAACTCGAAGTGCAGGCCGTTTTCGGCCAGTCGGGCGTAACCGTCGCGCCAGCGCGGATCGCGCATGGAGCCGGGTTCGGCGAAATCTTCACGCCAGGCCTCACGGCTGGTCACCGTTGGCTTGTGGCGTATACCGCGCACCAGCGGGTGATCGCCGTACAGCCGCAGCAGATCGAAAGCGTCCTCGCGATCAAGCCAGGCCTGCGCAACCATGGCGCCCAGGGTCGGTTCGGTTTTCGCCAGCGACTCGACAAACCTCACTTCCTCAAACGGCGTCGCCGGGTCCCATTCGCCTTCGATCACCACCGTCTGCACAACGCGATGGTTGCCCGTCAATCGGCGATAGTCTGCCGGCAGGAAATTGCGGCAGATGGACGAGTAATCGCCATAACGAAACGGTCGCAACGGGCGGTCGTTCAACCACGGGTAGTAATGGGTTTCGATGTCGAAATAGTGTTGATGCGCATCGACGATGGGCAAGTCCGCATCATCGCCGCTGGCCAGAAAACGCGCGCGCCAATCGAGGGCGGACAGGTTATCCATGTGGCGCCTCCAGACGATAGAAGCGTCGAGCGTTGCCAGCGAACACTGCTTCCTGCACGGCTCGCCCCAGGGGTGCGAGCATCGCGGCCATGCCATCGGCAATCGTGTCGTAGGAAGCGCGTAAACCGGCGACCGGAAAGTTGCTGGCAAACATGCAGCGCTCGGGGCCGAAGATCTCCAGGGCGGTCAACACCACCACCCGGTTATCGTCGTAGTTCCAGGGCGAATCCTTGAGTCCGAATTCCGACAACTTGATGTGCACGTTGGGCTGCAAGGCCAACGCTTCCAGGCCTTTGCGCCAGCGCGCCATGCCTGCGGGGCTGCGATCCCAGGCGAAACCGGTGTGATTGAGCGCGATACGGATCTGCGGAAACATCGCCGCGACCTCGGCCGCCTCGACCAGATGCCACGGCGGTACGCGCAGGTCCCACGACAGATCGTGGTCAGCCAGTCGGGAAAATCCTTCCAGCCATTTCGGGTCCTGCAGGGTGCCCTTGGCCCCGGCAACCGATACGTCCGGTGAAGCCGAGGTCACCGGTTTCGAACGAATGCCTTTAACCAGTGGCCGGGCGGCCTGTTCCGCCAGAATCTGCGCGCTGTCTTCGCGATCGAACCAGGCGTGGGCGACGATGGCGTTCGGGAAACCGTAACGGGCGTTTACCTGTTCCAGCCAGCGTGTCTCGGCAACTTGCTCGTCGCGAGCACGCTCGGCCTCGACGTGCACCGTGCCCACCAAGCGTTGTTTTTCAGTCAGCGCGAGGAAGGCGTCCGGCAGGAAATCACGGCGCAGGCTGTGATAGTCGCCGAGGAAAAAGTCCTCGTGATAGTCGTCCTGCAACCACGGATAGCGACCGCTGCCGAGATCCCACAGATGATGGTGAGCATCGACAACCGGCAGCGCATCCTCGGCGGCAAGGTTCGGCAAACCGTTGCGTTCGTGCAGCGTGATCATGACTCGACCCTTTTTCAGCGCGACGCAGAGAATTGGGAAGGGCTGAGCACGCCGTCTTCGACTTCGCCAGCGGCGGCAGCCTCGGCTTTGGCCTGCACGCGGCTGCGCAGTTTGGCGACGTTCACCACCACCCGGGTATGCGCCGCCGTGGCGACCAGCTCGACGTCATCGCGCACTTCGACGTTGAAAGTGACGTTGCGACCTTCGATGCGGGTGACCGTGGCGACAATGCTGACCGACATGCCCAGCAGCGTGGCGCCGACGTGACGGATATCCACCGCCGCGCCCACAGTGTTTTCGCCTTCATCAAGGAAGGTCAGCAGGTAATCGAGGCAGGTCTGTTCGATGTCGTCGACCAACCGTGGCGTGGCGTAGATGCGCAGGTCCTCGCCGAGAAACGAGATGGTGCGTGGCGTGTCGACGATCAGTTTGCGTTCAGTGGCGGTGCCGGCTTCGAGCGTGGAAAAATTCATGAGAAACCTCGTGTTTGCATGCGGACAGTCAAAAAGTGATTCAGGCGTTGGGCAGGAAACCGATGGAAATCCATGGCACGGCAATCAGCACCCCTAGCGCTACGACCAACGCGCCGAGATACGGCCAGACCCGGCGCATGGCACCACTGGGGTCGACCTTGGCGATGGCGCACGCGGCGTAGAAACCGACGCCAAACGGTGGGGCGAACAAGCCCAGGCCCATGGCGAAGATCGCGACCATGGCGTAATGCACGTCGTTGATGCCCATGGCCTTGGCAATCGGGAACAGCAGTGGTCCGAACAGCACGATGGCCGGGATGCCTTCCAGGAAACTGCCGAGCAGGATGAACGCCACGGCGGAGATGATCAGGAAGCCCATCGCACCACCTGGCACTGTCGACATCACCTGCGCCAACTGATGGGAGAAGCCCGACTGGGTCAGTGCCCAGGCCATGGCGGTGGCGCTGCCGATGATGATCAGGATCGCGCCGGACAATGACGCGGTGCTGACCAGAATCGGGTACAGGCGCCGCCAGTCAAAGCAGCGGTAGCACAGCAAACCGACGATGAAGGTGTAGGCCACGCCAATGGCGGCGACTTCGGTCGCGGTGGCGACCCCTTCAACTACGGCGGTGCGGATCACGAAGGGCAGGGCCAGCGCAGGGATCGCGAGCAACAATGAGTGGCCGATTTCCTTGCCCGAGGCGCGTTTGCCGGTGGAAGCCTCGCCTTTGCGGTTCTTCCACCAGATCACGGCGGCCATGGCAATCGCACCCACCACCGCCGGCATGAAGCCACCGGTGAACAGTGCGGAAATCGACACGCCGGTCACCGAGCCGATGGTGATCAGCACCAGGCTCGGCGGAATGGTTTCCGACATCGCCCCGGAGGCATTGAGCATCGCCACCAGTTCGTTTTCATCCTCGCCGCGTTTCTTCATTTCCGGAAACAGCGCCGGGGCGATGGCGGCCATGTCCGCAGCCTTTGAACCGGAAATACCCGAGATCAGGTAGATCGCGCCGATCAGCACATACGACAAACCGCCGCGCACATGGCCGATCAACGAACACAGGAAACGAATCATCGCTCGCGCCATGCCCATGGCTTCGATCAGCGCACCCAGGAACACGAACAGCGGGATGGCCAGCAGAATCAGGCTCGCCATGCCTTCGTCCATCCGCCCGATCACCAGGGTCAGCGGTGTGCTGGTCATGGTCGACAGATACGCCACCGTCGCCAGGCCGAACGCGACCATGATCGGCACGCCGATGACGATCATCGCCATCACGCCGATCATGAAGAAGACCACCAGGTTCCAGTTGCCCATCAGCAGCATCCAGCCTTCGGCCACCCACAACAGCGCGCCGAGGGAGGCGAGCATTGCCACCGACACCGAGAAGTCGATCAACCGCGCGCTGGTCAACAGCCGCGCGACGCAGGTCATCAGCATCAGGCTCAGGCCGACGGCGATAGCGGACACGCGAAAGGCGTTGGGGATTTCCAGGGCGGCGGTGGTGATGATCCACTCGTCGCTGACGTACTCCCACGCCGGGGTGAACAGCAGCCCGATGAAGGTGATGACAATCACCGCGCCCAAGGTGTCGATAAAGGCGCGCTTTTCCACGGGCAGCCGCCCGATGAACGAGGTAAGGCGCATGTGCTCGCCGCGACGCATCGCCACCACCGAACCGAGCATCGCCAGCCAGAGGAACAGCAGCGAAGCCAGCTCATCACCCCAGACGATCGGCTGGTTGAGCACGTAGCGATAGAACACATTGCAGAACAACAGCGTGACTTCGATGACCACCAGCAACGCTGCGCTGCCTTCGGTCAGCCAGCGCAGGCCGGTGTCGAGTGCGCGACCCAGACGAAACGTGGTTTGGCGTGGGCTGATTCCTTCAGCGGGGGACACATCCGTCATTGGTATTTCATTTTTCATGACCTTGTCTCCGGCTTAGGACAGTTGACCCGCGTATTGCTCAAGCAAGCTCCAGGCTTCCGGGCCGTACTTTTCCTTCCATTGGGTGTAGAAGCCTTTCGATTGCAGGTCCGTCCTGAACAATGAACGGTCGACTTTGTTGAAGGTGATGCCGTGGGCGGTCAGGGACGGCTCCAGGCTGGAGTTGAGGTCGATCACCTGCTGGCGCTGGACCAGCGCGGCGGCATTGATCTGCCGGGAGACGATTTCCTGCACATCGGTGGGCAGTTTTGGAAAGGTCTTGCCCGAGGCGACGATCCAGAAGCCGCCCCAGATGTGGTCGGTCATGGAGCAGTATTTCTGCACTTCATAGAAGCGTGCGGACTCGACCACCACCAATGGGTTTTCCTGGCCGTCGACCACTTTGGTCTGCAAGGCCGAGTAGGTTTCGTTGATGCTGATGCCGGTCGGCGAGGCGCCGAGGGCGCTGAACATCGAGGTCCACAACGGGCTGACCAACACGCGCAACTTGAAGCCGGCGAGGTCTTGCGGGGTATTGATCGGCCGTGTCGAGCTGGTGATCTGGCGGAAGCCGTTGCTCCAGACTTTCTCCATCGGGATCAGGCCGACCTTCTCGGTCTTGGCGCGCACGTGCTCGCCCAGTTTGCCGTCGAGCGCGGCCCAGACACTGTCGTAGTCCTTGAACGCGAACGGCATGCTTTCAATCGACATGGCCGGCACCAGCGTCGAGAGGATCGCGCCGGGCAACGGAATGAAATCGATCGCCCCGGCACGCACCTGGGACAGCATGTCGGTGTCGCCGCCCATGGCGCCGTTGGCGTATACCTGCAAGTCCACCGCGCCGTTGGTTTCGGCTTTGATGGCTTGCGAAGCAGCCTTCATTTGTATGTTCAGCGGATGGGTGTCAGGCAGGCTGCTGGTGTAGCGCAGCACGATCGGTTTGGTCGCGGCGAAGACGCTGGAGGGCAGCAGGTTGGCGGCGAACGCGCCACCCACGGTGACGCCGGCAGACACTAGAAAGGATCGGCGGCTGACGGCCTCGGTCAAGATACGGCTCATGATGTTCACCTTCTTGTTTTTGTTTTGTTTTTGTAGGAGCAAGCTTGCTCGCGATGGACGTTAACGATGACGCGTGTGTTCTGAATAAACGCGGCTTTCCTGTGGGAGCGGGCTTGCTCGCGAAGGGGCCATCAGATTCGATATCTACATTGACTGACCCACCGCATTCGCGAGCAAGCCCGCTCCCACATAGTTAGTTTTGCCGGCGATTCAGGAGGCCAGTGCCACCACTGCCTGGCTTCGGATCAGCTCGTCGATTTCATCGTCCGCAAAGCCGCTTTCCTTCAGCACTTCGCGAGTGTGTTCGCCGAGCAGCGGCGCAGGGCGGCTGGTGGTTGGCGGGGCGTTGTCCATGTCGGAAAAGTGAATCGGCAAACCCATGCCGCGCACCCGGCCTTCGGTGGGGTGTTCGGTCTCGACGACCATGCCGCGTGCCTTGGTTTGCGGGTGGGCCAATGCGGCGGCGATGTCCAGGACCGGCCCGGCAGGCAGGCCGAGGCTGTCGAACAACACCATCCATTCATCCGTGGTGCGCGCGACCAGAACTTCGTTGAGAATTTCCACCAGCGCCAAGCGATGCTCCATGCGCAACGCGTTGCTGGCGAAACGTGGGTCGGCCTTCAGCTGCGGAACGGCCAGCGCCTCGACCAGTCGCTCGTAGTTGGCCTGGTTGGCGGCGCCGATGTTGATCCAGCCATCCGCCGTGCGGAACACCTGGTACGGCGCGCTGGTGGAGTTGGCCGAGCCCATTTTCGGCAGGATGGTGCCGTCGGCGAAATACGCTGCTGCGGGCCAGTACATTTGTTGCAGGCCGGCTTCGAACAATGAAGTGTCGACCATCTGCCCAAGGCCGGTTTTCTGCTTCGCGGCAAACGCGGCGCAGATGCCGAGGGCGGCGAGGATGCCGGAGTTGATGTCGGCCACCGGCGAACCGGCCTTGACCGGCTCACGCCCGGCTTCACCGGTCATGCTCATCATGCCGCTCATGCCTTGGGCGATCAGGTCGAAACCGCCTTTTTCGCCGAACGGCCCGCTGCGGCCGTAACCGGAAATCGCGCAGTAGATCAGCCCGGGGTTGAGGGTTTTGAGGGTTTCGTAACCGAGGCCGAATTTTTCCATGGTGCCGGCGCGGTAGTTTTCCGTGACCACATCGGCGTCCATCAGCAGGCGGCGCAAGACGTCGCGGCCGCCCTCGGTTTTAAGGTTCAGGCCGATCCCGCGCTTGTTGCGGTTGACCACCATGAACGAAGCGGATTCGCCGCTGGCCATGATCGGCGAGAAGCGGCGGGAGTCATCACCGTCCGGGACTTTCTCGACCTTCACCACGTCAGCGCCCATGTCGGCCAGCATCATGCCGCACACCGGGCCGGACATGATGTGAGCCAGTTCTACCACGCGCATTCCTGTCAGCGGTCCCATGTTATTTGCCCTCGAATTGTGGTTTGGCTTTGGCGATGAACGCGTTCAGGCCGATCTGGAAGTCGGCGGTGTCGTAGCAGGAGTAACTGCTATCGATCTGTTCAACGGTGGGTGCGACGCCGGCTTCCAGTTGGCGCGCTGCCTGGCGATGCCAGCGAGCAACGAGGGGCGCGCCGTGGGTGATGCGTTTGGCGGTGGCGAGGGTTTCGGATTCGACTTCGGCATCCGGTACGACGCGGGTCACGAGGTTTTTCACGTAGGCGTCGTGGGCGTCGAGAATGCGGCCTTCCAGAAGAATCTCCAGGGTCGTCGAGCGTCCCGCCAGCGCCACCAGCCCGGCCATTTCGTCATAGGACATGACCAGCCCGAGCTTGCCGACCGGCGCACCGAAGCGGCTGGAAGTGCCACAGATGCGCAGGTCGCACAGCGCGGCGATTTCCAGGCCACCGCCGACGCACACGCCGTGGATCATTGCGATCACCGGGTGCGGGCAGTCGACAACTGCGCGCATCGCCGCTGAAGTGACTTCGGCATAGTGTCGGGCTTGCGCCTGGTTGGCACGCACGGCCGGAAACTCGCCGACATCGGCGCCGGCGGCAAAGGCCTGTTCGCCCGCACCGCGCAACACCACGCAGCGCACGCTGAGGTCGGCGGACAGTTCGGTCATGACGTCACCCAGGTCTTGCCACATGGACAGGGTCAGGGCGTTCATCTTTCCCGGATGACTGAGGGTGACGATGGCAATGGCGTCTTGCCGTTCGATAAGGACGGTGGGCTTCATGATTGTTCCGCTGTCGTCGATGCTCGAGGGGTGAGATCGGCGACGCGGATGCCTCCTGATTTATTGTTGTTGGATAGCGGCTGCTTACAGCGATTGTTCGAGCATCGACAGGTAGTCGGCCGAGGATGCTTCGCGCGGATTGGTCTTGTGGCTGTGATCGTGCAACGCGCCCTCGACGATGCCGGCGAACAGGCTTTCATCGACGCCGATCTGGCTCAGACGGGTAGGCAGGCCCAGGCGTTTGGTCATGTCTTCGATGGCCGCACCGATGTTCGCGTCGGCCTCGAGGCCCATGGCATGGCGCAGTCGTTCCAGTTTGCGCTCGCCACGGACAGTCGGGGCGTTGGCGTTGAAGTGCACGACCGCCGGTAGAAAAATCGCGTTCAACGTGCCGTGGTGCAGTTTCGGATTGATGCCGCCCAAGGCGTGGGAAAGGCTGTGCACGCAGCCCAGTCCTTTCTGGAAGGCCAACGCGCCTTGCATGGACGCGCTCATCATGTTCATCCGCGCTTCGCGGTCACCGGGTTCGGAGGTGGCGCGTTCGATGTGTTCCCAGGCACGCCACAGGCCGTCGAGGGCGATGCCGTCTGCGGCAGGGTTGAAGGCCGGTGCCATGAAGGTTTCGATGCAATGGGCGATGGCGTCCATGCCGGTGGCGGCGGTAAGCATGGGCGGCAGACCCAGGGTCAGCTCCGGATCGCAGATGGCCACGCGAGGCACGACATACGGCGAGATGACGCCGACTTTGCGGCCATCGTCGAGGATCAGGATGGCGCCTCGGCCGACTTCGCTTCCGGTGCCCGCAGTGGTCGGAATCGCGATCAGCGGCGCGGTGGCCGAAGTGATGCGGTCCAGTCCGCCTTCGATCACCGCAAAGCTGAGCAGGGGGCCTTCGTGGGTGGCGCAGACCGCGACGCCTTTGGCCAGATCGATCGAAGAACCGCCGCCGACGGCGATGATGCCATCGCACTCGCCACTGCGATATTGCGCCACGGCTTCACGCACGGCGTGTTCGTTCGGGTTGGGCGGGGTGGCGTCGAAAATCGCCGGAGGGAGGCCGCCGAGGGCCGCGATGACTTTGTCGACGATCCCGGCATTGCGCACACCGACGTCGGTGACGATCAGCGGCCGGGTGATGCCGGCGCGCTCGGCTTCGGCTGCCAGGTGCTGCAGGCTGTCGTAGCCGAACTGGATTTTGGTGACGTAATTGATGAGTGACATGATTCACCACAAGTTATACAGGATTGTTGTTGTTGCAACCGGTCTTGGGCAGGAGGGCCTTCGCACTCTGGTCAAACCCGTTGCATTGCCTGGTTGTGGGGTGGACTATAGGGCCGTCGTGGCCAGCCTCGATACTGACAACTTTCGATACCTCTATAACTTTTAGTTAACCCTGATGACGCCCTCACTGAACTCGATCATGTCCCGCCTGCACATCAAGCAGCTTCGTTTGCTGATCGCCCTGGATGAGCACGGCTCCTTGCTGGGCGCGGCCAAACAGGTCGCGCTGACCCAGCCCGGCGCGAGCAAGGCGCTGCAAGAAATTGAAACCACCTTCGGCACTTCGCTGTTCACCCGCACTAACCGCGGGCTTGAACCGAACGATGCCGGGCGCTCGGTCATCCGGTACGCACGGCTGATCCAGACCGACCTCGCACACCTGCGCGAAGAGATCATCGGCATCATGAGCGGCGAGGGCGGGCGCGTGTCCGTCGGCACCATCATGGGCGCCGTTCCACTGCTGACCACGGCGATCAGTCGGGTGATTGCCGACAACCCGAAGCTGTCCATCGAGATTGTCGAGGACACCAGCGCCGCGCTGCTCAGCCAGCTCGACGCTGGGCGCCTGGATCTGGCGATCTGCCGTACCACCATCAGCACCACTCCGTATTTGTACGAGAGTTCGACCTTCGTCGAGGAAACCCTGGCGGTGATCGCCAGCACCCAACATCCGTTCGCCTATGCCCGGCAGTTGTCGCTGAAGGACCTGGTGGATTACCGCTGGGTCGTCTATCGCGCCAACATGCCGATGCGGTTGTTGCTGGAGCGGGAGTTTCATGAGGCCGACCTGCGTTTTCCGGTGCACCTGCTGGAAACCACCTCGGCTTTTGCCACCTTGTCGTTGCTTCAGGAAAACCCGACCCTCGTCGCGCTGGTGTCGACCGACGTAGCGAAGTTCTGCTCCGGCTACGGCTTTACCACCACGCTGCCGCTGCCCATCACCTCACGCAGCGAACCCTATGAACTGGTGTCGCGCAAAGGCGTGCCGGACTCGCCGGCGGCCAGGCTGTTACGCGAGGCGTTGTTGAATCCCTTGTAGGAGCCGGCTTGCTGGCGATGGCGGCCTTGAAATGGATGCAAAACTCACGGTCCCCATCGCCAGCAAGCCGGCTCCTACAGTGGGTCGCGTTGTATCTGGGATAGTGCCCGGCATCGACGGTGCGCATTCGTGCTATTCAGGCAAAATTGATTTGTGGCGGGTGCGGTGTTTGTAGCGGATCAACGCCGTGATACTCGACAGGATTTTGCCTTCCCCTAAATTGGCCCACGGATGGCCATTGCGAGGTTCGAACCATGACTGTCTCCCGCCGACTGGCGTTCTTGATGACCGCTGCCGCGCTGCTCACCGCTTGTGGTGAATCATCCAAACTGCCGCCTCACGCCAGCGTCGGCCCGTCGCCGCAGTTGCCTGAACCCACCACTTCGCTGATTCCCACGTTGAAGGTGTCAAAGGCGGTCGGTTGGTCGGGCAGTGACACGCCCAAGGCGCCCGCCGGATTCAAGGTGACCGCGCTGGCGGACGATCTCGACCATCCGCGCTGGATTTACCTGTTGCCCAATGGCGATGTGCTGGTCGCCGAAAGCAATCACCCGCCGATGCCCGAAGGTGCCACTGACGGCGGCAGCGGGCCGCTGGCCTGGGCGAAACGCACGGTCACGGGATTCGTGATGGGCCGGGTCGGCGCCGATGCGCCGAGTGCCGACCGGATCACCCTATTGCGCGATGCCGACGGCGATGGTCACGCTGAAACCCGCACGGTGTTCATGAGCGGACTGGCCTCGCCATTCGGCATGGCGTTGGTGGGCAACGAGCTGTTCATTGCCAACGCCGATGCCGTGGTCAAGGTGCCTTACACCACAGGACAAACCGAAATCAGCGCGAAGCCGGTAAAAGTCACCGGCTTACCGGCCGGCATCAACCACCACTGGACCAAAAACGTCCTCGCCAATCCCGAGGGCACCAAGCTTTACGTGACGGTGGGTTCCAACAGCAACGTCGGTGAAAACGGTCTGGAGGCCGAAGAAGGTCGTGCGGCGATTTGGGAAGTCGACGTTAAAAGCGCAGAAAAGCGCCTGTTCGCCAGCGGCCTGCGCAACCCCAACGGCCTGGCATGGAAGCCGGGTTCGAACGAGTTGTGGACCGTGGTCAACGAGCGTGACGAACTCGGCAGCGACCTGGTGCCGGATTACCTGACCTCGGTGAAGGACGGGGCGTTCTATGGCTGGCCATGGAGCTACTACGGCAACCACGTCGACACCCGCGTAGAACCGCCGCGCCCGGACAAGGTGGCGCAGGCCATCTCCCCGGATTACGCGCTGGGCACCCACGTCGCACCGCTGGGCCTGGCGTTCTCCGATTCGCGCACCATGCCGGCCAGCTTCGCCAATGGCGTGTTTATCGGTGAACACGGCTCGTGGAACCGCAATCCGCAGGCCGGCTATAAAGTGGTGTTCATCCCGTTCAGCGATGGCAAGCCTTCCGGTGTGCCGGTGGACTTCCTCACCGGTTTCCTCAATGCCGACGGCGAAGCGCAAGGGCGCCCGGTGGGGGTAGCGCTGGATCAGAGCGGTGCATTGCTGGTAGCCGATGATGTCGGCAACAAGGTGTGGCGTGTGGCGGCGGTCAAACCGGCTCAATAAAGCTCATCTCGCCGTGCGGTCCTCTGTAGGCGCGAGCTTGCTCGCGATGAGCTCAAGAGCAACGCGTCTAACCGGGAAGTACATGCTGTCCACGACGGCTGTGATGCATTGGATGTGTTGGGCTGGACGCTGGAAAAAACTGCACGCTGATAACGAGAAAGCCGCGATATTCGCGGCTTTTTTGTGAGTCAGGCAAGCTACAGGACTGTCCAGCTCCTTTGCCCAATGACATCCCGGACCTTTTTCAAGCGTCATCCAATTGCAACACATCAGGGTGAGCGGCCCGATAACTCAGGGTCTTGTCGATCCACGCATTCAGCTCATTGACCATCACCGGAGGCTTGCCCGGATAGCGCCCAAGGGTTGAACGCAGGACGCCGTCAATCCCCGGAACTGATCGCAGGTTTCGGGTCTTGATGTAATGTTCGATAAAACAGTTAAGTCGAAAGTGTTCTGTCATCGAAAGATAAACGCACTCCAGACTAACGACTTGATCAATTGCAAAATCGTCGCGCATTTAGTTCTCTGCAAGGCTTGTTGTAGGGATTTCCTTAGTTGTTGACTCTTTGGTCAACTGGGCGGTACCCATGGAAATGCGGCGCGCATGCTATCCGTAGTGATTCTAAATGTATGTAAGTCGATGCCAATGTCAGACAAGCGGTTAAAAGATCAAATCGCCAGACTTCTATAAGTGTTTCCTGGGTGAAACACTCTCTGTAACGCTGAAGTTATTAGCCCGCATAAACAGGTGTTAAATACGATTGCGTTTGTATCGGTATTGATAGTTTCATGCCAGTTCATGAATAAGCTCTGCACCCTGGTTTTTGACGTTGCCGATGGCTTTGCCGACCTTGTACCACTCGAAATTCTCACTGCCTTCGCCTTGCAGCAACGCCATTTGTTCAGCGCGATCCCGGGGGGTGGCGGGGGCGAGCCATTCCCTTGCCAGTTCCGGCGACAGCACCACCGGTCGGCGGTCATGAATATCGAGCATGCCGCCGGCGCTGTCTGCGGTGATGATCACGAAGCCGTCGTCGTCTCGCGCTTCCTCGCTACCCGTAGGAAACCGACCAATCGCGGCACAGAAAATCGGCGCGCGGTCCCGTCGACGGATGAGCCAAGGTTGTCGCGTCGAATCGCCTGCATCGACCCATTCGAACCAGTTATCAATCGGCACGATTGCGCGGTGCGGCCAGATAGCGCGGAAGAACGGGCCATGGGCGACTTTTTCGACGCGGGCATTGATCGGTGCTGCGCGATCCTTCGCCCAATGCGGCCGCCAGCCCCAACGCACCTTGTCGGCCACCAGCCCGACGTCTTCCAGGTGAAACAACGCCAGTTGATTGGTCGGCGCCGCGTTGTAGCGGGCCAACGGCTCGTCGCCGACGTGGTTGATCAGCGCGTCGGGAATGCTCAGCACCGCGACAAAATCGTGGATACCCCGGTACTGCGACAGTCGTCCGCACATGACCGAATCCTCCCCTCGAGGTTTCAGCATAGTCGCGCCTCAGATCACATGTGCCCGCTGCAACTCGGTCAACGACAACGCCTTGAGTTGCGCGAGTAGCGGATCACGCCGGTCGCGAGGATGCGCCAATTGCACGGCCAGTTCCTGGCGAATGCGGCTGGGGCGATTGTCCATGACCAGCACCCGGTCGCTGAGATACAGCGCTTCATCGACATCATGGGTGACCAGCAGCAGGGCGATGGCGTGACGCTCGGCCAGCTCCAGCAACAGGTCCTGCAGTTTCATCCGGGTGAAAGCGTCCACCGCGCTGAAAGGTTCGTCGAGCAGCAGCACATCGGGTCGCGAGTAGAGGCCGCGGGCAATGGCGACCCGCTGCGCCATGCCGCCGGAAAGCGCCTTGGGCAAGGCGTCTGCGAAACCGGTCAGGCCGACTTCATCGATCAGTTGCGCCACCCAGGCCTTGTCGTAATGGTTGTCGGCGCTGAAGCCGATGTTTTGCTCGACCGTCAGCCATGGCATCAGTCGTGGTTCCTGGAACACGAATGCGACTTCACCGGCGCGGCTGTCGAGCTCTCCCTGAAAGTCCTTTTCCAGTCCGGCGACGATTCGCAGCAACGTACTTTTGCCGCAACCGCTGGGGCCTAGCAGGCTGACGGTTTCCCGGGGCTGCAATTGCAGGTGAATATTTTGCAGCACGGTGGTGCTGCCGAAGGTTTTGCGCTCGACGCGAATGTCCAGCAGGTGCTCGCTCATGGCTCAATCCTCTGCGCTCTGGCCGTTGAAAGTGTCGCGCCACGCCAGGAAACGTTTCTCCAGGCCCGCGAGGATGCCGTCGCTGAGTTTGCCCAGCAGCGCCAGCACGATGATTGCCGCGAGCACGATGTCCGGGCGAGACGTTTCCCGACCGTCACTGAGCAGATAACCCAGGCCTTTGGTCGCGGCGATCAGCTCGGCGGCCACCAGAAACATCCAGGCCAGGCTCATGCCGCTGCGCAGCCCGGTGAACAGGCCGGGCAGGGCGGCCGGCAGCAGGATTCGGCGGACCAGCCGCGTCCGGCTGAAACCATACATTTGCCCGACTTCCACCAGTTTTCGGTCGATGTCGCGAATGGCTGCGACGCCGTTGAGGTACACCGGGAAGAACGCGCCGATGGCGATCAGGACGATTTTCGAGGTTTCGTCGATGCCCAGCCACAGCAACAACAGCGGCACCCAGGCCAGGCTCGGAATCGAGCGAAGGCCGGCGAACGTCGGCTCCAGCCAGGCTTCGGCTTCGCGGCTCAAACCGACCCAGGCAGCAAACACCAGGGCCAGGCCGGCGCCGATGGCAAAACCCAGCAGCACCCGCAACAGGCTGGCGCTGATGTGTTTCCACAATGCGCCTTCGGCGAGGTCTGCGAGGGTCAGGGCGATTTCGCTGGGCGCGGGCATTTGGTAGGACGGTAGCCAGCCGATGCGTACGATACATTCCAGCACCAGGATGATCAGCACCGGCAAGGCCAGGCCCTTGAGACGCAGGCGCCAGGCGTTACTCAAGGAAAGCGTGGCCCGACGCGTTGATGGTAATTCGAGGGGCAGGGGTTTGCTTTTGCTGGTCATGGAATTCTCCAGTCACGATGAATCCGCGACAGGCGCGGGCTACAGTGCTGATTTGCAGCAAGATCAAAAGATCGCAGCCTGCGGCAGCTGCTACAGAGAAACGCATATCCCAATGTAGGAGCCGCCTCAGGCTGCGATCTTTTGCTTTTATTGACGAGCCACGGTTTCCTTGAAGCCGGTGTCGATCAGTTGATCGATCACCTGATCGACATTCACCCCACGACGAACCAGCTCTTCGGAGACCAGAATCGGCGCGGCTGCCTTGGAAGCGATCACGTCCCTGGCGGTCAGTTGCGGACTGCTCAGGTCGGTGCGCGACAGCTGCAGCTTGGCCACTTCCAGCGGCAGGCCTGATTCGGTGGCGAGCAATTTCGCCAGCTCATCAGGATTTTTCACCGCCCACTCTCGAGCCTCTTCGTACGCCTTCAGGACGGTTTCGATGGTCTGCGGGTGCTCTTTCGCATAGGTGTCGGTGACGCTGACCACGCCGTAACTGTTGAAACGGGTGTTGCGATACAGCAGGCGCGAACCGGCTTGCACCTGGCTCGCGGCCATGTGCGGATCGAGGCCGGCCCAGGCTTCAACGTCACCTTTTTCCAGCGCGGTACGACCGTCCGGGTGTTGCAAGTGCACCAGTTCCACATCGTCCTTGCTCAGGCCGGCCTGTTGCAGGCTGCGTAGCGTGAACAGGTACGGGTCGGTGCCTTTGGTGGCGGCAATCTTCTTGCCTTTCAGGTCGGCGACGGTCTTGTAGGGCGAGTCCTTGCGCACCACCAGCGCGGTCCATTCGGCGCGGCTGTAGACGTAGACCGACTTGATCGGGCTGCCATTGGCGCGGCTGAGCACCGCGGCGAGGCTGGCGGAGGACGCGAAGTCGACGCCGCCGCTGTTGAGGTACTCCAGTGAACGGTTACTGCCCTGACTGAGCACCCAACTGACTTTGGTCTGCGGCAGCGCTTTCTCCAGGAAGCCGAAATGCTTGAGCACCAGGCTGACCGGTGAGTAATAGGCGTAATCCAGATGCACTTCGGCCGGCGGCGTTTGCGCAGCCTGCGCTGCGGGTTGCAGGCTCAAGGCCAGGACGCAGGCGCTGAGCAGAGACCTGACGGTGGGAAAACGGAAGGTGGACTTCATGAGATCAGCTCCGGCAAGGCGTTGAATGTCTTATTTCCAAAAGATCATTTTTTATGAATGGTTCCTGCGTAAACGGAATATTGCAGGCTCTGTGCCATGTGGCGGATTTCGCGCTGGATCAAGGCTTGGCGTGGGGTCTGAAGCCAAGGGGATGTTGCCGGGAAAACAGTCTGTCGAGTCGCTGTTGCTGAGCAAACAGTGTTGCCTGACGGTCATGAGCTTATGCATAAATAGAATTTAAAAAGCTATCTGTAAGAGCGTTATGGTCTATGGCATTCACTCTCAAGGAGCCCCCATGAACCTGTCCCGATTTGTGCGCGGTCTGTTGACCAGCGCGTTGTTTGCCGCACCGATGGCCTACGCCGCCGACCCCGTCGTCCTGCACGTCGGTGATCAGAACTACTACAACGTGCGCGCCTCGGTGGAAGCGTCGGGTGTGCTGGAAGGCGCGCCGTATACCGTCGACTGGAAGCACTTCCAGGCCGCCGCGCCGCTGGCCGAAGCCTTGAACACCGGCGCGCTGGACCTGGGTTTTCTTGGTGATTCGGGCTTCCTGTTCCTCGCCGCCAAGCAGGCGCCGGTGAAGCTGATCGGGGTCTCGCGACAGAACCCGGACACGATCGCGTTGCTGGTGCCGAAGGATTCGCCGGTCAAAACCATCGCCGACCTCAAGGGCAAGAAAGTCGCCTACTGGCCCGGCGCCTGGAGCCAGCAATTGACCCTGCGCGCGTTACAACAAGCTGACCTGCCGGAGGACTACGTCGACTTCATCAAACTGATGCCGATCGATGCCGCTGCCGCGTTGCCGCAGGGCAGCATCGATGCCTTTCCGGTGTGGGAGCCCTACATTTCCCAACAGATCCTGTTCTCCGGCGCCCGACCGATTCTCACCGCCAAGAACCTGATGCCGGGCCTCAGCGCCATCGCCGCGTCGACACCGTCCATCGACAGCAAACGCGAAGCCATTGCCGATTTCCTGGTGCGCCTGAAAAAGGCTCGGGCCTGGGTCGACAACCACACCGACGAGTACGCCGATCTGTGGGCGAAGAAGGCCAATCTCGACCAGAACGTTTCTCGCCACTGGTTGCGTCAGGCGCACATGACTGTCGGCCCGGTAGACGCGCAGGCGGCCAAGGATTTGCAGAGCACCGCGGACTTCCTGTTCAAGGTCAAGGCGCTGCCTTCGGAACTGGCAACCGCGCCGATCATCGACAGCTCGTTCCAGCAGGCACTCAATCAGTAACCGACGCAGCGTTGGAACCAAACACTGTGTAACCTGATCCAACCGGCGCCCGCACACGTGTGCGGGCTCAACGGTCAGGCCCAGGGGACACGATGAAACAGCTGTTCAAGGTTTTCTGCGCACTTGCCATTGCCGTCGGGCTGGTGGGTTGCATCGCGGCTCCCATAGAAATGACGGCACAGACGGAACAGCGGCTGCGTGCGCAACCGCCGATCCGTTTTCTGCTGACCTTCGATGACGGTCCGAGCGCGTCGAGTTTATGGAACCCGACGATGATGATCCTCGACAGCCTGGCCACCAACCCGGTGCAACCGAACCTCAAAGCGGTGTTCTTCGTGCAGACCGGTGCGCCACGGGCGGGCGACAGCGACATCGGCCGCGAGGTCATGCGTCGCGAACAGGCCGACGGGCAGATACTGGGTTTTCACACGGCCACTCACTGGCACACCAATCACCGCTCACTAAGCCCGGAAGAGCTGGAACAGTCGCTGACCAAAGGCAGTGCCGACATTGCCGCGATCACCGGCGCGCCGCCGACCCTGGTGCGTCCGCCATTCTGGAACTACGACAAACGGGTCTTCGCGGCCTATCAAAAGCACGGCATGCACGTGTTGCTGACCGACCTGAGTGCCAACGACGGCAAGATCTGGGGTTTCAACGCCAGTCCCCGGCGCCGGGCTAACATGCTGCGGCAGATGTCGGAGGTGCGCGAGCGCATCGCATTGGGTGAGTTGCCGACGGTGGATGGGGTGATCCCGGTGGTGGTGACCTTCCACGACCTCAATCGCTACACGGCCCGACATGCCCGCGAATACCTGCAAATCCTTCTCGACAGTGCACAGGCGACCGGCGTGAAAACGGCGCAGAAGCCGTTTTACGATGATCAAGCCGAACTGCAACGGGCAGCCATGGCGCGCACCGTTGGTGACAGTGCGCAACCGGTGAAATTGCCGGGGATCTGGAACTGGATCTGGGGCGCGGACGCTGACTGATGCGTCCTTCCGCCAGGATTCAGTTCAGAAACATCGGCAAATAACCCAGCTCTACCAGTTTTGTATCGATATCCCCAACCCGTTCAACGTGGTCGAGATTTTGCTCGTTCATCACCTCAGGGCAGCTGATGACTATGGTTCCTCGATCTGGCACAGGAATCAGTTTGTGTGCCTGAGGGAAGTCTGCCGGGTTCAACGATTTGGGGCAAAAGCCGATCCATCCAATCGTCTGCCGGTCTTTGAAGACACGTCCTTTTCTGAAGTAACTGGCCGGTACGAGGGTGACCCAGTCAATTTCAGGCCAGATATTCACTGCCAGGCTGATGATTTCGGAGAACATCTCCTGCGGATGCTCGAACTTCATCAATAAGGCGCCGGCGTCCTCGAAGGACATGGCTGAAACGGAATCGAGGTTATGTGCGCTGTAATGAAAAGCGACGCCTCCCTCAAGCGGGTCCTGGATGGCGTTCCAGACCGAAAATTCGGTCAGGTCAGGAAGCTCCGGATCATGAGCACGTTTTACCTTGTCGATCAGCGCTTGAGTGTCGGTACTGACGTTGGTTGCAAGTGAGTCCTTGAGGCTTTTCCCTTGCAGATACCAGTTGGCCAGAAGCGGACTGATGGCTCCGAGCTCTCGCAAAAACCTGGCCGCTCTTTCTATCTGCAGCTCAAGGGGAAGTGACGTAATGGCCGGTTTGTTGAACCTGAATGTGAAAATGAAGCTTTTGAAGTGGGTCATGCTGATACCTTGAATGAGTTGCGGGTCGGACTATGCGATCAATCCCGGGTTGTCTCTGTAGTACTCCTCCATTTGCTTCTCTTCTTCCCTGCGCAGCTCATCGTATTCTTCCTGGTCCTTGCTGCCGGGCAGCGGGTTCCAGAACGCCCTCAGGTTGGTCAGGCCCAGATCGCTGTATTGTTCTGAACAGTATTCGTAGACCACACGTTGCATGAAATGCCACTCGACCGAAACAGGAGGCGTAGGCCTGGCTTTCTGTGAGTGGGCTCTGGCGAGCGCAATCAATTCTTCTCTGACATTTGCCCAGGGCCGAGGCGTATTCAGGACCGGGATGAACATGAAGGCATAGCGAGCCTTGGCCTCCAGCAATGTGCATCGGCTTTTGTCAAAACCGTCCCACCAGGTGTTGCTCCATCGCCATTCGTTCGGGAAGGGGAAGTTCGTCACCCATTGCTGATAGCGAGAGGACAGGTCAGACATGCTGTGACCTTTGCCGTTGTTGGCGATCGCCATTACGCCTTTGTCCGGAGGGCATTCCACGCAGTCTTTTTTCTCGCTCTTGCACTGCTCTTCCTTCTGGCGTGTCTGTTCGCGAGTCACCGGTGGCGCGTCGGTTTTCTGGTCGGTTTGAAGTTTCGGTTGAGCCTGTGGCATCGGCATCGGTTTGGGCGCCGGTTGAGGTGCCGGCATGGGAGCAGGGCGGGGCGGTGGCGCGGGCAAGCGGGTCGGTGGCGGAACCCGGATCCCTTCAAGAGGACCGCGCAGGCCTCCGCGAGGTACGGGAAACGGCCCTCGGGCGAGTTGTTCGCCGGAGCCTGCGGTGCCGGGTGTTTTCAGAAGGTTGCTCATTGTCGTCCCTGGTTTACCTGGCGCGTGGCCATTCCTTTAGTGCGTCAATGTATTGCATGACGCTGTCGTAATCTCGAAAACGTTGTTCCGGCGTATCGGCAACGGGGCGTTGCATCCATTCCACAAACCCCGGCGATGTCTGAAAGCCGGGCTTGTACAACCCATAGCGCATGAACAGTTCGGTCTCTTCAGGGGCCACGACTCCAAACGCTTCGGCCTCATCACGTAGCTGTCTGAGATACGCACTGGCTTTGGGTTCACCTACTTTTGCGAACCACGCGGGGTCTTGCTGACGAACTTCGAGCAGGAGTTTGTCGATCACTTCGTCCTGACGGATGTGATCCAGTTGTTCGAGTTGTTTTGCGCTGAGTTCAAGCACTGGAAACCTCCGGTTTTTTCGGTGCAGTGAAGGTCAGGTAATCTCGCTGCAAGGGCCGCCAGGTTTGCCAAAAAAGGATGCCGGACATGAGCTCCGCCTGTTGCGTCTCGGTCAATACCGGTTCGAGGGCCTGGCGCACGGTTGGGTTGTAATAGCGGAACAACGCACGGCGACCGTCCGGGAGGCGGGTTAACAACTGGTTTTTCAGGTGAGCGGCGATAGTCTCGAACCCCTGTTCACTCCACAGCCAGGACACCAGGGGCGATTGCTGATCCCTGCCGATCAGCCAGAGCAGTAGCTGATCGCTGAGCGCGTCGTCGTCCGTAAAGGTCACAAGCGCCGGGCCCGCGTGCTTGATTTCGTCCAGCTCGGTGCCTTCCAGCAACCATTGCCATTGAACCCGGTCGCCAGGCTCATCGAAGCGTTTGGTCAGTGTCAGATAGCACGCGCCGTCAACCAATGCATAGTGACGCAGACCGGGATTCGCTCTGCGAGCCCGCTGAATCGCCTGCAGTGAATTCCGTGTTTGCAGATCCACAGGGGGTGTCTGGTCATCCGGGATCATTGGGAGGCTCCGAGGTTTTCCAGCGGAACAAAGCTGGCGTTCCTTTTGGCTGCTGCCAGCAAGCAGGGAAGGCACAGCGTCGGAAGTTTGAGCAACGACGCGACGGCTGATACTGCGGCCCCTCCGCCACTCATTCCGATGATGACGGTGCCGGATCCACCCACCACGACGTTTCCGTGATTACCCAACGTCCCGATGGTCACCGCCGGCAGACCATTGATCAGCACATTGGGAACGACGTTGCTGGTCAATGCGCTCCCGCAGGCCGTTGTGTCCGTTTGCCGGGCGGCGGCCAATCCGTCGAAAAAGACATCCGCAGAACCGCTGACAATCGGGTTCGTACCGTGACCCGGAAGTGGGCACGCCGTGGGGTCGGTGACCCGTGCCGCAGGTTTTCCACTCATGACAATCCTCCTTGAAGCACGCGCGTATCGTGCAAGCTATTCCCTTGGGCATTCGATTTTGCGAAACACCATCGGCATTCGATGGCGTCAAACAGTGCGACCTGTGTGGGGTTTTCGGTGGTGCATGTACCGCTTGGCAAAGCGTTGAGGGCTTCTGCGGTATGCCACTGGAGATCGTATGCCGTTGCATCGTCCAGTTCGTTGAGCAGGGTGTTGTAGTGATGCAGGCCGGCAGCGTCGTAAGTCGCCTGGAGCTGACGGGGGAGTTGCTCGCCCCAACACGCGTAGTGGTCAGGCGTCCACTTCCCGATATCGGCATGAATGAACCAACCCATGGGGCGTAATCGTTTATCGGTTTCGATCAGCCTGTCGGTGTGAGCGGCAAACCCGCAACCGATATGCAGCGTCAGCCAGCCACGATTGGCGGCGAGGAAAGAGTCAGGGTCAAAGAATTGCGAGAGAGGCCGCACCTGCAGACCTTCATCACCGCACGTGCGCACCATGATTTCAGCGTCCAGCCTGGAAACGAAGGCCTGAACGGCAGGGTGGCCCTTACTGTCTCGGGTCGTCAGCGCGAGTCCGGCCTGAGCGCCGCTCACCTGTTTGACCAGACCATAAAGGCGAATGGATGACTTGAATGTCGATGGGCGAAGCATCCTTACTCCTTGAACATTACGGTCGCAAAACCGTAACTGCCGAATTCCATTCGGACTGCGGAAAGATATGACAGGGTATTGCCGTGTTCCGTGCGCCGGCCATGATCACCTTTTCCCGGCAGGCGACAAAGTCGGGTTGGGGCAGGAAGTTATGACAAAATGTATCTGCGTCCTGATCGTGCAGTTCTCAACGTCGACATGCGCGTCGGTCACCGGGTGTTTACCGGTTAGTCCCTTGGCAATAACTCATCAATCATCCGCAAACAATGATTCAGCCCCGGCGATACATCGCCTACGCGCCGGCTAAGGATGATCGGTGAAGTCGCGTTGTCTTCCCGCAGCGGCGTGAAACCAATGTCGTCGCGGTGCAGCAATTGCACGGAGGCCGGCACCAGGGTGACGCCGATTCCCGCACCGACCAGGCCGATGGCGGTTTGCAGCTCGTTGGTCCATTGCGCCACATGGATGCTCACACCGTACGACTCGAACAACGCGATCACATGGTCGGCGTAGCTGGGGCGCGGATTGCCGGGGTACAGCACGAAGGGTTCCTTCGCCAGATCGCGCAGGCTGATCGGCCCCGCCAGCAATGGATGGCCGGCGGGCAGGGCGGCGACCAGCCGGTCTTCAGTCAAGACAGTCTGGACAATGGCGGGGTCGTCGATGCGGATCCGACCGAAACCGATGTCGATCCGTCCGGCCTTGAGCGCCTGCACTTGTTGCAGCGTGGTCATTTCCGAGAGCCCCAGTTCAAGCTCCAGAGGCTCGCCGCTGCGCAAACGGCGGATCAGTTCCGGCAGCACGCCATAGAGTGTCGACGGCGCAAAACCGATACCTAGCCAGGTTTTTTCGCCCAGGCCAATCCGTCGTGTGTTGTCGCAGACCTTGCCCAGTTGCTCGAGCAGGGCGGTGGAGTGCTCATGAAAAAAACGCCCGGCGTCGGTCAGCTTCAGCGGCCTGCCGCGTTCCAGCAACAACACCCCGAGTTCGTCTTCCAGCTGCTGAATCTGCCGGCTCAGGGGCGGCTGGGCGATGTGCAGCAGTTCAGCGGCGCGAGTGAAGTTGAGGGTTTGAGCCAACACCTGAAAATACCGCAGGTGACGCAGTTCCATGGGACCTCCGCAAACAATTCGGTTGCATACCTTTAAGGTATCAAGTCAGACCAATTCTATATTGGCTTCCCGAAAAAAGCCGTACCAGAATCGGTTCCAGAACTTTAAGAACCTGACGGGTATCGCCATGCTTGAAACTGCCATTGAATCGATCGAGACGATCATCGTCGATCTGCCGACCATCCGCCCGCACAAGCTGGCGATGCACACGATGCAGAACCAGACCCTGGTGATTACTCGCGTGCGTTGCGCCGATGGCATTGAAGGCATTGGCGAATCCACCACCATCGGTGGCCTGGCGTACGGCAACGAAAGCCCGGACAGCATCAAGACCAACATCGACCGCCACTTCGCGCCGCTGTTGCTCGGCCAGGACAGCGCCAACGTGAACGCCGCGATGTTGCGCCTGGAGCGCAGCATTCGGGGCAACACCTTTGCCAAGTCAGGTATCGAAACGGCGTTGCTCGACGCCCAGGGCAAACGCCTTGGCCTGCCGGTCAGCGAACTGCTGGGCGGGCGGGTTCGCGATGCACTGCCGGTGGCCTGGACCTTGGCCAGTGGCGACACCGACAAGGACATCGCCGAAGCGGAAAAAATGCTCGACCTGCGCCGCCATCGCATCTTCAAACTGAAAATCGGCGCCGGCGAAGTCAACCGCGATCTGGCCCACGTCATTGCGATCAAGAAAGCCCTGGGCGATCGTGCCAGCGTGCGGGTCGACGTCAATCAAGCCTGGGACGAAGCCATCGCGTTGCGAGCCTGCCGGATTCTCGGCACCAACGGCATCGACCTGATCGAACAGCCGATTTCGCGCAACAACCGCGCCGGCATGGCGCGCCTGAACGCCATGAGCCCGGCGCCGATCATGGCGGACGAATCCATTGAGTGCGTGGAAGACGCGTTCAACCTGGCCCGTGAAGGCGCTGCATCGGTGTTCGCCCTGAAGATCGCCAAGAACGGCGGCCCGCGTGCCGTGCTGCGAACCGCCGCGATTGCCGAAGCGGCCGGCATTGGCCTGTACGGCGGCACCATGCTCGAAGGCGGCATCGGCACCCTGGCGTCGGCCCATGCGTTTATCACCCTGAACAAACTGGCGTGGGACACCGAGCTGTTCGGCCCGCTGCTGCTGACCGAAGACATCCTCAGCGAGCCGCTGGTCTACCGCGATTTCGAACTGCACGTGCCGAAAACCCCGGGCCTGGGGCTGAGCATCGATGAAGAACGCCTGGCGTTCTTCCGTCGCGACAAAACTTGTACCGCCATTCATCTAGCCTGAGGAGAGCATTATGCTGTTCCACGTAAAAATGACCGTGAACCTGCCGGTCGACATGAATCCTGAAGCAGCCGCCAGGTTGAAGGCTGACGAAAAAGCCCTGTCCCAGCGCCTGCAAGAACAAGGCAAGTGGCGTCACCTGTGGCGTATCGCCGGGCTCTATGCCAATTACAGCGTGTTTGATGTCGACAGCGTTCAAGAGCTGCACGACTTGCTGATGCAATTGCCGCTGTACCCGTACATGGCGATCGAAGTCACCGCGATGTGCCGGCATCCTTCTTCCATCCGCGAGGATGACCGCTGAACCCAGCCTGTTCAGTTCGCCACGCTAATAATTACAAGATGAGGAACCACCATGAACGTCAAGATTTCCCACACTGCCAGCGCCCAGAAATTTCTCGAAGAGGCCAGCGGCCTGCTCAATGACGCCGGTAATCCGCGGGTCAAGGCACTGATCTACCGCATCCTGCGCGACTCGGTGAACATCATCGAAGACCTCGCCGTGACGCCGGAAGAGTTCTGGAAAGCGGTCAATTACCTCAACGTACTGGGTGCGCGTCAGGAAGCGGGCCTGGTGGTGGCCGGGCTCGGTCTGGAACATTACCTGGACCTGCTGATGGACGCCGAAGACGAGCAGGCCGGCAAGGCTGGCGGCACGCCGCGGACCATCGAAGGGCCGCTGTATGTGGCTGGTGCACCGTTGTCCCAAGGTGAAGCGCGCCTGGATGATGGCGTCGATCCGGGTGTGACGCTGTTCATGCAGGGCCGAGTGTTCAATACCGCCGGCGAACCGTTGGCCGGCGCGGTGGTGGATGTCTGGCACGCCAACACGGGCGGCACTTACTCGTACTTCGACACCACGCAATCGGAATTCAACCTGCGTCGCCGTATCGTCACCGATGCCGAGGGCCGTTACCGTTTCCGCAGCATCGTGCCGTCGGGCTACGGTTGCCCACCGGACGGTCCGACTCAGCAACTGCTCGATCAACTGGGCCGTCACGGCCAGCGTCCGGCGCACGTGCACTTCTTCATCTCGGCACCGGATCATCGTCACCTGACTACTCAGATCAACCTCGACGGCGATCAATACCTGCACGACGATTTCGCCTACGCCACCCGTGACGAGCTGATCGCGAAAATCACCTTCAGCGAGGATCAGGCGCGTGCGGCGGCTTATGGTGTGAGCGGTCGCTTTGCTGAAATCGAATTCGATTTCACCTTGCAGTCGTCAGCCCAGCCTGAAGAGCAGCAGCGTCACGAGCGGGTTCGCGCACTCGAGGACTGACAGCAGCAACCCTGTGGGAGCGGCGGTTCGACGATTCGACTTGCTCGCGATAGTGGAGTGTCAGTCAACATTGATGTTGAAGCTGATGGACCCTTCGCGAGCAAGTCGAATCGTCGCACCGCCACTCCCACATTCGACCGAGCTTCTTCAGAACGAACGCGGTTAAATGCGGGAGCGGCGGTGCGACGATTCGGTTTGCTCGCGAAGGGGCCAAAAAGGCCCACATGTCAGCCCACTGACACAGCGTTGCAAGTACTGCCTTAGAATGACCCGATGCACCCTATAACAACAACGAGAGTGACCCGATGATGCAAGCGCAACTGTTGAGTCAGCGCAGCTCCGTATTTGACCACGCCGACCCGTACGCGGTGTCGGGCTACGTCAATCAGCATGTCGGTAATCATTGCATCCTGATGCCCCGGGCCGGGCACCCGCTGGCCAGTCTCAATCACCGCAAGTTCGCCAGTCTCGACCTGTGCCGCATCAGCTACGGCGGCAGCGTTCGCGTCACTTCCGGCGCGCTGGAAACCATCTATCACCTGCAAGTGCTGCTGCGCGGCAATTGCCTGTGGCGCGGTCACGGCCAAGAGCATTACTTCGCGCCCGGTGAGTTGTTGCTGATCAATCCCGACGATCCGGTGGACCTGACGTACTCCGACGATTGCGAAAAATTCATCCTCAAAGTCCCGACGTCATTGCTGGAATCAGTCTGCGACGAGCAGCGCTGGCGGTATCCGGGGCAGGGCGTGCGGTTCCTCGAGAACCGTTATCAGCTCAATGAGCTGGAAGGGTTTGTCGGCCTGCTGGCGATGATTTGCCAGGAAGCCGAGGCCACCGAACAGATTCCCAAGGTGCAGGAGCATTACGCGCAGATCATCGTCAGCAAGATGCTCAGCCTGATGCAGACCAATGTCAGCCGTATCAGCCTCGGTTCGCAGACCGCCACGTTCGAGGTGATCGCCGACTACATTGCGCGCAACCTCAAGCAGGACATCGACAGCGCGGAACTGGCGCGCCAGGCACGGATGAGCCTGCGTTCGCTGTATGGCCTGTTCGAACGCAACGCCGGCACCACGCCGAAAAACTACATCCGGCAGAAACGCCTCGAACGCATCAACGCCTGCCTGATCGACCCGACCTGCAACGTGCGCAACGTCACGGAAGTGGCGATGGATTATGGGTTTCTGCATTTGGGAAGGTTTTCTGACAATTACCGTAAACAGTTCGGCGAATTGCCCTCCGACACCCTCAAGCGCCGCGAATGATTGCCGGTACACCACAAACTGTAGGAGCCGGCTTGCTGGCGATTCAGGCGACGCGGTACATCTGACCCGCCGCTTTGCCTGAATCGCCAGCAAGCCGGCTCCTACACAAGGGTGGTGTGCCTGGCGTATCGCGTTGTGCCGAACGCCAGCAAGCCGGCGCCCACAGTTTCGTCCCCTTGCACTAAACGGATAAAGGTCTGCACCCAGCGGATAGTCCCTCCCATTGCCCCGTCCTAGCATGAGCCTTGCCTGAACAATAACAATGGAGGCGGCGGCCATGACCCTGCGACCCGAATATCTTCAATCCCTGCTCGAGGACGATCCAGAACAGGGCATCTATCGCTGCAAACGCGAGATGTTCACCGACCCGCGACTGTTCGACCTTGAGATGGAACACATCTTCGAAGGCAACTGGCTGTACCTGGCGCACGAAAGC
The DNA here is from genome assembly GCF_007828295.1 of Pseudomonas sp. SJZ080. Classification (NCBI taxonomy): domain Bacteria; kingdom Pseudomonadati; phylum Pseudomonadota; class Gammaproteobacteria; order Pseudomonadales; family Pseudomonadaceae; genus Pseudomonas; species Pseudomonas sp. SJZ080. The sequence continues at coordinate 101,731 of NZ_VIUK01000007.1, read as the reverse complement.
CAGATTCCCAACAAAAACGATTTCTACACCACCACCATGGGGCGCCAGTCGATCTTCATCGCGCGCAACAAGGACGGTGAGCTCAATGCCTTCCTCAACGCCTGCAGTCACCGTGGCGCGATGCTCTGCCGGCACAAGTCCGGCAACAAGAGTTCGTACACCTGCCCATTCCACGGCTGGACCTTCAACAACTCCGGCAAACTGCTGAAGGTCAAAGACCCGGCAGCGGCCGGCTACCCGGCGAGCTTCAACTGCGAAGGCTCCCACGACCTGACCAAAGTCGCCCGTTTCGAATCCTATCGCGGCTTCCTGTTCGGCAGCCTCAAGGCTGATGTCGTGCCGCTGGTCGAGCACTTGGGCGAGTCGGCGAAGATCATCGACATGATCGTCGACCAGTCCGCCGATGGCCTGGAAGTGCTGCGCGGTTCCTCCAGCTACATCTACGAAGGCAACTGGAAACTCACTGCCGAAAACGGTGCCGATGGTTACCACGTCAGCTCGGTTCACTGGAACTATGCCGCCACTCAGAACCAGCGCAAGCAGCGCGAGGCCGGCGACAGTAATCCGACCATGAGCGCCGGCAGCTGGGCCAAGCAGGGCGGTGGTTTCTATTCTTTCGACAAGGGCCACATGCTGCTCTGGACCCGCTGGGCCAACCCGGAAGATCGCCCGCTGTACGAGCGCCGCGATGAACTGGCCCAGGATTTCGGCAAGGCTCGCGCGGACTGGATGATCGAGAACTCGCGCAACCTGTGCCTGTACCCGAACGTGTACCTGATGGACCAGTTCAGCTCACAGATTCGTATCGCCCGGCCGATCTCGGTCAACCGCACGGAAATCACCATTTATTGCATCGCCCCCAAAGGCGAAAGCGACCACGCCCGTTCGAGCCGCATTCGTCAGTACGAGGATTTCTTCAACGTCAGCGGCATGGCCACGCCGGACGATCTGGAAGAGTTCCGCTCGTGCCAGACCAGCTATCAGGGCAGCGTGACCGCGTGGAACGACATGTCCCGTGGCGCCGAGCACTGGATCGAAGGCGCCGACGATGCGGCGAAAGAAATTGACCTGCATCCGTTGCTCAGCGGCGTGCGCACCGAAGACGAAGGTCTGTTCGTGCTGCAACACAAGTATTGGCAGCAAACGATGCTCAAGGCGCTGGCTGCCGAAGAATCCCGGTTGATTGCTGTGGAGGCCGCGCAATGACTATTACCTACGACAGCGTTCGCGACTTCCTCTACCGCGAAGCCCGTTACCTGGATGAACGGCAATGGGACGAATGGCTGGAGTTGTACGCTCCGGACGCGACGTTCTGGATGCCGTCCTGGGACGACAACGACGAATTGACCGAAGACCCGCAGCGGGAAATCTCGCTGATCTGGTACGGCAACCGCACCGGTCTGGAAGACCGCATCTTCCGTATCAAGACCGAGCGTTCCAGCGCCACCGTGCCGGACACCCGCACCTCGCACAACATCAGCAACATCGAGCTGCTGGAACAGGCCGACGGCCTCTGCAAGGTGCGCTTCAACTGGCACACCCTGAGTTTTCGCTACAAGACCGTCGACAGTTATTTCGGCAGCAGTTTCTACACCCTGGATGTGCGCGGTGAAAACCCGCTGATCAAGGCCAAGAAAGTGATCCTGAAGAACGACTACGTTCGCCAGGTCATCGATGTTTACCACCTGTGAGGCGGCCGTCATGACTCATTCCATCGCATTCAATTTCGAAGACGGCGTCACCCGGTTCATCGACGCCAACGTAGGCGAAACCGTGGCCGATGCCGCGTACCGCCAGGGCATCAACATTCCGCTGGATTGCCGCGACGGCGCCTGCGGCACGTGCAAGTGTTTCGCCGAGGCCGGTCGCTACGACCTGGGCGAGGAATACATCGAAGACGCCCTCACGGCGGACGAAGCCGAGCAAGGTTTTGTCCTGACCTGCCAGATGCGCGCCCAGAGCGATTGCGTGGTGCGGGTACCGGTTTCCTCGGACGTCTGCCGCACGCAACAGGCCAGTTTTGAGGCGACCATCAGCGCCGTGCGCCAGTTGTCCGACAGCACCATCGCGTTGTCGATCAAAGGTGAGGCGCTGAGCAAACTGGCGTTCCTGCCAGGGCAATACGTGAACCTCGGGATTCCCGGCAGCGAGCAGACTCGCGCCTATTCGTTCAGCTCGTTGCAACGTGACGGCGAAGTCAGTTTCCTGATTCGTAACGTGCCTGGCGGCCTGATGAGCAGTTTCCTCACCGGCATGGCCAAGGCCGGCGACAGCATGAGCCTGGCCGGGCCGTTAGGCAGTTTCTATCTGCGCGACATCCGTCGCCCGTTGTTGCTGCTGGCCGGCGGTACAGGCCTGGCGCCGTTCACCGCGATGCTGGAAAAAATCGCCGAGCAGGGCAGTGAGCACCCGCTGCATCTGATCTACGGCGTGACCAACGATTTTGATCTGGTGGAAATGGATCGACTCGAAGCCTTCGCCGCACGCATCCCGAATTTCAGCTTCAGCGCTTGCGTCGCCAGCCCTGACAGCCAGCACCCGCTCAAGGGCTACGTGACCCAGCACATCGAGCCGAAGCATTTGAACGATGGCGATGTCGATGTCTACCTGTGCGGCCCGCCGCCGATGGTCGAGGCGGTCAGCCAATACATTCGCGAACAAGGCATCGCGCCAGTGAATTTCTACTACGAGAAGTTTGCCGCCAGCGCGGCATGAGTCGCGCACCGGGAGTGGGGATGTACACAAACACCGCTCTCGACACAGATCCAATGTGGGAGCGGGCTTGCTCGCGAAGGCGTCGTGTCAGTCAACATCCCTGTCGCCTGACTCGACGCCTTCGCGAGCAAGCCCGCTCCTGCAGTTGACCGGCATCCGTCGTCACGAGGTACACATGAACAGATTTCACGAAAAAGTCGCGCTGATCACCGGCGCTGCCCAAGGTATCGGCCGGCGCGTCGCTGAACGCATGGCGGCGGAGGGCGCGCGGTTGATTCTGGTCGATCGCTCCGAGTTGGTGTTCGAAGTGCAACAACAATTGGGTCTGCACAGCCAGGTGCTCGCACTGACCGCCGATCTCGAGCAGTACGCCGAATGCAGCCGCGTGATGCAAACCGCCGTCGAGCGTTTCGGGCGGCTCGACATCCTCATCAATAATGTCGGCGGGACGATCTGGGCCAAGCCTTTCGAGCATTACGAAGCACAGCAGATAGAGGCCGAGGTTCGTCGTTCGCTGTTTCCGACACTTTGGTGCTGCCACGCCGCATTGCCATACATGCTGGAACAGGGCAGTGGCGCCATCGTCAACGTGTCGTCCATCGCCACCCGCAGCATCAACCGCGTGCCGTACGGTGCGGCGAAGGGCGGGGTAAATGCGCTGACCGCTTGCCTGGCGTTCGAAACTGCCGGTCGTGGGGTTCGGGTCAATGCAACGGCACCCGGTGGCACCGAAGCGCCGCCACGGGTGATTCCGCGCAACAGCGCCGAACAAAGCGCTGAGGAAAAGGTGTGGTATCAGCAAATCGTTGACCAGACGCTCGACAGCAGTCTGATGAAACGCTACGGCACGCTGGATGAACAGGCCGGCGCTATTCTGTTTCTGGCCAGCGACGAAGCGTCCTACATCACGGGCATGATCATGCCGGTGGGCGGTGGTGACCAGGGCTGAAAAATACAGAGAACTACAGGCGACGCTGAAACGCCCTGACGATTCTCAGCGTGGCGTCGCTTGTGTTCAGGTTGTGTACCGCGTCCATTGGAAACCACATGCAATCGAAGATTTCATTTTGCGGGCGTGCCTCATTCGAGTTCAGCACCGATGCCTCGTAAACCTGGTGCCGGATGTCGCCCGAGTCCAACTCCATCAAGTAGAGCAAGTCGTCGGCTCCCAGCCCGGTCTCTTCCCACAGTTCGCGCATGGCCGCGGCGGCGACGGTTTCTCCGCGCTCGACTTTTCCGCCGGGCAGTGTCCAGCGGCCCCTTGGCTTGCGCACCAGGAGAATGTGCCGGTCCTGCTCACAAATGACGGTTGCACGTACTTTCATGTGTTACCTGACTGCCTGCTGTCATATTTTGGTAATAAAAATGCAATATTCGGGCCGCCCCCGGTTTAGACGGCCTCTGGCAGGTTGGAGGCGTCTCGGGGGCTGAAAGTGCAACCGAATGTCGGAATCCTGTCGCGACGTCTGGTCGGCATCTCCGCGAGGGGTGGGTGTAAGGTAGGCAAGTCAGTTCTGAAATCAGTACCGAGATGGAGGTAACTTATGAGCGTTCCGATGCTGAATAAGATGCACATGAACGGTTATGACGTACTCAGCGTAAACAACGGCCCCTGGCGGGTATGCACACAAGGCGACCGGTTGGCAGCCTTTGCCAGCAGGGAAGAGGCACTGGCCTTTGCGGCGTCTCTTCCCGGTTACAAGGCGCGGGCGAAAAAACCGGTCGATAGCCGCAAAGCCGACAAATAAATTGTCGGCTTCCTGCCCCGGTTTGCCGTAATGCTGTTCACTCAAGAGAGTCTTGAATCAGAGAAACCCGTGGCGAGGGGACTTATCCCGTTCGGCTGCGAAGCAGTCGCAAATCCAGACAATTCAGTCTGTTTGGTCAGACGCAGGGGCCGCTTCGCGACTCAACGGGGCGGTGCGACGTTTTGCTGAATCCCCTCGCCACAAATGGGTGCCTGCATTTAAATGAACAGCATGACCGGTTTGCCGGGGCTTTTCATACCTTGCCGCCGGACTAATAACCGCCGCCGCCACCCGTCCCGCCCGTATGGGAAGGCTCCCTGGCTTTTTGCTGTGCATGGCTCCATTCCGCGCAGGTCATGAAGCTTTTGTGATCGACCTTGCCCTTGCCATCGAAACTCACGTTATACGACTGCTGCTGGCCGGCTTTCACCAATTTGTAGTCAAAGCAGGTGCCGGGCACGACCGTGCGATCGCTGATCGATTGAGGCTGCCCGCCAATCTGCTGGACCTGCTCCTTGCTCATGCCGGTTTCGACCTTGGCGACCAGCGGCTGGTCACGGTAGACGCGTGATTCGGTGCTGCAGCCACCCAGCGCTGCCAGTACGACAACCAGCACGCATAGAGGCTTGTTCATGGAAGCGCTCCGGTCAGTGCGTCTTGTTTCGTGTGATGGCCTTGGCTTTCACTTCCTCGGCATAACCCTTCAGTCGATCTTCATCGCCCTGAAACAACTCGCACAGCTTCAGGGTCGCTTGTGCGTCCACATCATTTCCGGCCAGGCGCAGTTGCTCCGCGATACGCAACAGCTCTACCGCCGACCACCTCAAATCCGACGCTACGCTTTGCAAGTCGCGCCGAAGTTCGTTTTCAGATTCGTTAAGCCACATGGCGACCTCCTGAACATCTCTGCTACGAAATTTTAGTCCCGATTCGTGGATCAGGGCGTTTTGTTCGTCTGAACAGTCCATACAGCCTTTGGTCGGGAAGTTGAACGGGAATGGACAGATCTGGTGTCGTACTCAAGTGGTCAACTTTTGCTAGGGCGAGGCAACTTCGAAATGACGGCAACTGATGATTTTAGATTTCACGCGCATGAACTGATTGTCGATCTGGACGCGGCGACCACGGAAATGATGAATCTGATTTCAGCGCATCAACTGAGCGGCCCGGAATGGGAGCGGGTGAACCAGTGGCAGCACGAGGCGTACGAACGGTGGATGACCTATTTGAACACCAGGTCCCCCAAGGATGAAAACGCCCCACAGTGAGTGCTGTTTACTGAACGGCGCGCTACATTGCCTTTTTTCGGAAAAAGGAAGCGTCATGCGGACGTTGATGGCAGGAGTGGTGGTGGCATTACTGGCGGGTTGCTCATTGCCGGCTTCTGTGGTGCCGGGTGAGCCGAATGTCAGCAAATACAGCGAAAAAACACCGAAGGAGTATGCCGCCTGCGTGCTGCCGGCGTGGCAGAAGGAAATTCCCGCGTCAGCTCAAACGGGGATCTCCAATGGCTACCGGATCACGGCGCCCAGCATCATCACGGCTGACGAAATTGTCGATATCGTGAAATCCAGGGATGGCAGCCGCGTATCGCTTTATCAGGGGCCGCCCTGGGCCAAGTCCGGCGCGTTGCGCGAGGCTGTTCGCGACTGTCTTTGAGGCTTAGCCGGAAATCTCGGTGACCGGGATAGTCTGGTCGTCAGATGTCTGGGCACTGCTTTTCTTTTCCCGGCGATCATTGATCCAGTTGTCTACCTGCGCACCGAATTCAGCCGGCGCCTTTCGTCCCACTCTCCTGGCGAGATCAAGAATGGTCTGTTGGGCGAGGGCGTCCTCCATGCGTTTTTGCGCAGTCATCATGACGGCATGCACCGAGCAGGGACCTGATATCGCCCAAGCAGGTGCTCCACCTTCGAACAGGGCGCAACGCCCGCGAATTTCGCGACAATCGAAAATCAGCTTCTGCCCATCGATGGCATTGACGATATCGAGCACGCTGATTTCGTCGGAGGGCCGCGCCAGTTTGAAACCGCCACGCACGCCTTCAGTGGCCACCACCAGTTTTGCCTTGGCCAGTTTGGTGAAGATTTTCGCCAGATAGTCCTGCGGCACGCCTTGCAGCTCCGCCAGTTCGCGCACGCTCGCCTCACGGGTATCGCCGCAATTGCCTACCAGAAAAAGCAGGCAGTGAATGCCGTACTCAACGCCCGCGCTATAAAGAGACATTTTTATCTCCGACTAATGTTGTCGTAAATGTTATCAGCTGAACATTAGCCAGGCAACGAACCCTGCAGCCACCCATCTCTTCTATCACCGCCTTGCCGCAATGATTGGGGCGCGCCCCGCAATGGATCAAAGTTTTCGATAGCAGGCATCAGAAAAAACCGATTGCGCTCTAAAACTAGGATCAATATAGTCGTAGTTGTTCGGTCGGCACTGGCAAGCGCATGACCTTTGATGAATTCATTGATCGGCCTTCTCTCGGAGTTAAAAATGAAACAGAACATCCTGGTAATCGGCGCAGGTTTCGGTGGCATGTGGACAGCTTTGAGCGCTACGCGTCTGTTCGACATTCATGGTCACAACGACGTTGAAGTGACTGTTTTGGCTCCACAGGCCGAGCTGCGCGTGCGTCCGCGTTTCTATGAACCGAATGCGCACCAGCTGGCTGCGCCGATCGGTGAGCTGTTTGATGCGGTCGGCGTGAAGTTCATCAAGGGCGCTGCAGAAACCATCGACGTTGTGCAAAAACGCGTTGGCTACATCGATGCGTCGGGTGCCAAACAAGTGTGCAGCTACGACAAACTCGTTCTGGCCACCGGCAGCCGTCTCGCCATTCCGGCCACCGCAGGCGTGGCTGAACATGCGTTCGACGTTGACCAGATTGAACAGGCCGTGCGCCTGGAAAACCATCTGAAATCCCTGGCCAGCCTGCCGGAAAGCAAGGCCCGCAATACCGTCGTCGTGGCGGGTGGTGGCTTCACCGGGATTGAAACGGCGACCGAGATGACCGCGCGCCTGCATGCCATCCTGGGTGATCAGGCTGACGTCGAGGTGATCATCGTCGATCGCGGCGAGAAAATTGGCGGCTCGATGGGTGCCGAAATCGCCAGGTCGATCGAAGAGGCCAGCGTTGAAACCGGCGTGACATGGCACTTGAAGGCGTCGGTACTGTCCGTCGATGCCAATGGCGTCACCTTGAGCGACGGTCAGCGTATCGATGCGAAAACCGTGGTCTGGACCACCGGTGTGCGGGCCAGCTCGCTGACCGAGCAGATCCCGGCGGAGCGCGATCACCTTGGCCGGCTGCACGTGGACAGCCACCTGAAGGTCATCGGTCAGGAGGATATCTACGCCACCGGCGACGTTGCTTACGCCGCTTCCGACGACATCGGCAATTACGCATTGATGACCTGCCAGCACGCCATTTCCCTGGGGCGTCACGCCGGCAATAACGTTGCCGCGCACATTCTCGGCGTTGATCCGACACCGTACAGCCAGCCTAAATATGTCACCTGCCTGGATCTGGGCAGCTGGGGCGCGGTGTACACCGAGGGTTGGGACCGCCAGGTGAAACTGGTCAAACAGGAAGGCAAGAACCTGAAGACGCAGATCAACACGGTGTGGATCTACCCGCCAGCCGCTGATCGCGCCGCCGCGTTGGCTGCTGCTGATCCGATGATTCCTGTCGCCTGAGTCGCCGAGCCTTCCCTTAAAAAACCACCTGAATCCTCTGTAGGAGCGAGCTTGCTCGCGCCTACAGGGTTCTTGCTTCTGTGAAATAACATGTGTATTTTTTTCATGAAATTATAAATAGAAAATTTCATGAGGCCCGCATGTTCCAGCAATCCACCCGGCACGTCGCCAGTTACTACGCCCACACTTGCGCAGATCTTCTGGTGGAGCGTGCCGCTGTGGAGGGCGAGCAGGACACCGACGTGTTGATCGTCGGCGCCGGCTTCAGTGGCTTGCACGCAGCGTTGCGACTGGTCTTGGCCGGCAAGCGCGTGACCTTGCTGGAAGCCAGTCGGGTAGCGTGGGCGGCGTCGGGGCGCAATGGCGGTCAGGCCATTCTCGGTTGGTCGTGCGACATGCCGCCGCTGGAGGCTGCGCTGGGTTACGAACGTGCGCGGCAGTTGTGGGACGGCATGCGCTGGGCCGCGCAGGAACTGCGGGCATTGCCCGAACGCCACGGTTTCGATTGTGACTACCGGGCCGGTCACCTCTGGACGTCGGTGTTGCCGCGTCGGGTGAGTCTGCTGACCGAGTGGCAACACGAGGCCAGCCACAAGTGGGGCCACGACGGTTTACAGTTCATCCCGCGTGAGCAGTTGCCGCAATGGGTCGCCAGTGAACGCTATCAGGCCGGGCTGTTCGATCCGGAAGGCGCGCACCTCAATCCGCTGAAACTGGCGCTCGGCCTGGCCGCCGCCATCGAGCGCGCCGGCGGCAAAATTCATGAGCAAAGCAAGGCCCTGAACTATCGCGAAGAGGGTGGCCGGTACGTGGTCACCACTGAGCGCGGTCGTATTCGGGCCGATGTGCTGGTGCTGGCGTGCAACGCGTATCTGGATCGGCTTGATCCGCAGCTGTCGAGTTGTGTGTTGCCGGTCGGGACCTATCAGGTCGCCACCACGCCACTTCCACCAGCGTTGGCCACTGCGCTGCTGCCGAGCAATGCCTGCGTCACCGACAATCAATTCGTACTCGATTATTTCCGTCGTACGCCGGACAACCGGTTGCTGTTTGGCGGTGGTTGCACCTATCTGGGTGGCATGCCGAAGGACATCGCCGCGGCGACCCGACCCTTTCTGCAACGGGTATTTCCGCAGCTCAAGGATGTAGAGCTGGAATTCGCCTGGGGCGGGCACATCGATCTCACCCTCAAGCGCACGCCGGATATCGGTCGCCGCGGCGATCTCTACTGGCTTCAGGGTTACTCCGGGCACGGCGTGCTGCCTACCCTGGCCGGGGCCCGCGCCGTGTCCGATGCGATACTGGGCCGGCCGGATGAGCTTGCCTTGTATCAAGGCCTGGTCAATGGCAGTTTCCCCGGCGGCAAGTACATGGCAGCCCCGCTGGAAGCCATCGGCAAGGCCTGGTATCGCTTACGCGACAGCCTTTGAATCGCACATTTTCTGGAAGCTTTCAGATGGACAGGCAAGAAGAAATCTCGGCGTTGGCGATCCTGATCCAGGACCTGCGCAAACACAAAAAATACACGCTCAAGGAACTGGCGGACAAAATCGGTCGCTCCGTCGGTTTTCTCTCGCAAGTCGAGCGTGGACTGTCGCGCCCGACGGTGGCGGACCTGACCGCCATCAGCGAAACCCTCGGCGTACCGACCACCTATTTCTACAGCCTGCCCAAACCCATGGCCTTGCCGTGGGTGACCCGGCCGGACGAGCGCCGCACGCTGTATTACGCCGACGGCATCACCGACATCCTGGTCTCGCCGAAAATGCGCGCCTCGTTCTCGATGCTCGAAAGCCGGCTCGAGCCCGGCGCCAGCAGCGGCGACCGGCACATGAGCGACAGCTCGGAGCAGGGCGGTTACGTGCTCGAAGGGCAGCTGACACTTTGGCTGGATGACGATCAACCGGTCACCCTCGGGGCCGGGGACAGCTTTCAGCTCGCCAGCCATACCCATTGCCGCTACGGCAATCTCTCCGATCAGCTCACCCGGGTGCTCTGGGTCTACACCTGATAAAAACAACAAGGAATCACATGATGGATGCTGTCTGCTCTGATCTGGTCGCTGAAGTTCGCGGGTTTCGTCAACGCTTCCCGGATGTGCGTTACGTGGACCTGATTTCCCTGGACATCCCCGGGCATTTCTACGGCAAGCGCTACCCGATCGAGATGCTCGAAAAAGTCGCCGCGGGCAGCGCGCTCAAGCTGCCGCAGAATTGCGTGTTGCTGGGCACCCAGGGTGGACTGTTCAAAATCGGCGACTACTGTTTCAACGACGGCGACCCGGATGCGCCGCGCCGTCTGGTGCCGGGCACGCTGAAAATCGTCAACTGGGAAAAACAGCCCTTGGGGCAAATGCTGATCACCTCCAGTGGCACTGAAAAACCGATCGTCTTCGAGCCGCGGGAAGTCTTGGCGCAGGTGCTGGAGCGCCTGGGTCGCAAAGGGATTTTTCCGGTGGTGGCCTTCGAACTGGAGTTCTATCTGTTCGATCGACAGTTGCGCGACGGCTTGCCGCAATTCGCGCGGGATCCGCTGACTGAGGATGCCGATGATCAGCCGAACATGCACATCGAACGACTGTCGCGGTTTGCGCCGGTGCTCGATGAAATGGTCGAGACCGCGCGGGCGCAAGGCATCGACACCACGGTAATCACCGCCGAATTGGGCCCGGGCCAGTTCGAGATCAACTTCGGCCACCTCGATGACGGGCTGCGTGCCGCCGACTGGGCTGCCCTGTTTTGCCGCAGCACCCGCGGCGTTGCCATGAAGCACAACTACCGCGCCAGTTTCATGGCCAAACCTTACTTGCAACACCCCGGCAGCGGCATGCATGTGCATGTCAGTCTGTATGACGAGGCGGGCAACAACCTGCTGGCGGCCAACGGGCAACGACCGCTGCGCCATGCGGTGGCCGGTTGCCTGGAACTGTTGCCGCATTGCATGCCGATCTTTGCGCCGAACCACAACGCAATGCGTCGCTTGAGTGGCACCGTGAATGTCGCGACACGCGCCAGTTGGGGTTTCGAAGATCGCGACGCGTGCTTGCGGGTACCGGAGTCGGACGCGAAAAACCTGCGGATCGAACATCGTCTCGCTGGCGCCGACGCCAACCCTTACTTGGTGCTGGCGGCGATTCTGGTGGGGTTGGAACAAGGGCTGGAGGCCGGTCGTGAGCCGATCGCACCGCTCAACGAAGATCGTGGCAGTGGAATCGATTTCCCGCTGGAGATGTTGGAGGCTGTGCGTTCAATGCAAAACCATGCGCAATTGCGCGAGGGATTGGGTGCAGAGTTCGTGAATGTATATTGCGAAAACAAGCGTCAGGATCATCTGGCATTTCTGCAGGACATCAATGCCCGTGAATATCGCTGGTACTTGTAGTTGACCGCATATCGTCACTCGACCATAAAAAAAGTGTGGATATTTAAGGGCTTAGAAAGTTTAGTAACCGGATGGTGAGTCAAAATATCTTGTTACACGGTGAAATATTCCGTAATATCCGCCCCGCGTTCACCACCACGGTTTATGCATTTTTAAATCCCGGGCGTCCATCAGCTGCCCGGGATTTTTTTTGCCTGAAATAAGCTGGGATTGAAAAATCGCTAAGTCAGTTAGAACGATTATTTCTTTCGGTTATTTAAATAGATCCTCTCTGCATATCCATCACGGCGAAAACGGCGTTGTGGTTTTCGTTATGTCTGCAATCAAATCCAGACAGTCGTCACAGCAGAAAAGCACGCTCTGTCCACCTCGCTAAAGCGGCTCCAGCATCAGATTCCGCTGTTCGATGGTCATCTTGTCGCCCCTGACCCAATCCTTAGAATCGGCGCCATCAGCTTCGTCCAACTATTCAATCCTTCAGGGAGCAACGCCATGATGAACGCCATGCAGATGCAAATGCCGATGAACGCCAACATGCCAATGATGGGCATGCCGATGATGATGGCGACCATGACCTGCGAAATGATGGACGACGGCATGATGTGCAAGATGATGCCCGCCGCCGGCATGGACATGGCCATGTTCAAGAACAGCGCTGAAATGATGCAGATGATGATGAACTGCGGCATGCCGATGATGATGCATTGCGGCAACATGAGCATGATGTGCATGTCCCAGGCAGCCATGGCCATGCCGATGATGAACATGATGATGCCAATGCCGATGATGGGCATGCCGATGCCGTCGATGAAGTGCGTGATGGAATGCACCATGATGGCCGACTGCATGATGTGCAAAATCATGCCGATGGCCGGCATGAACGTGGACATGATGAAAAACTGCTGCGCCCTGATGATGAAAATGATGAACGATTGCAGCATGCCGATGATGATGAGCTGCAACGGCATGCCGTTGATGTGCTGCACCTGCTGATTTCTGACAGCGCAAAAAAAGCCCCCGCGGTCATTTGGCCTCGGGGGCTTTTTTATCGGCTTAAACGCAGATCAAAATGTGGGGGCGGACTTGCTCGCGAATACGGTTTTACATTCAGCATTGATGTTGGCTGACACGCGCCTTCGCGAGCAAGCCCGCTCCCTCATCAGGTTGTCGTTCAGTCCAGGCGCTCCGGGTAAGTCACCACCAGATACGCCACTGCTTCACTGTCCGCCGGGTTGCGATAGCGGTGGGGCTGGTCGGCGTAAAACAGAATCGAATCGCCCGTTGAAAGCAGGTAACGCTCATCGTTGACGCTGATTTCCAGCACGCCCTGTGACACCACCAGATTCTCCTGCACACCAGGACCGTGACCCTCGGATACGTCCTCACCCAACGGACTCAAGCGCAGTTCGTAAAACTCCGATTGGCGCGCCACGTCAAATGGAAACAGCGCCCGGCTGACGAAAGCACCGCTGGCACTGACCAGGCGTTTGCTCTGGCTCGCCGACAACACCGCCACACCTTCGAACGCCCGATGTTCCAGAAACGCGGCCACCGACACCTTCAATCCTTTGGCAATTTTGCACAGCACTTTGATCGACGGCACGCTGCGCCCGGACTCGATCTGCGCCAGCATCGCCCGACTCACACCGCATTGCCGCGCCAGGGCGTCGAGGGACAGATGACGCTTGCCCCGCAAACGCTGAAGGTTTTGCGCGACCCGCTCGCAGATCGGATCCTCCTCCAGCGACTCCAGAGCATTCAGGTCCAGCACGGGGTCGTCGGCGCTCGCCAGAAAGCGCGAGGGTTCACGGCTGTTCACGCCTGACGGGTTCCTGTGGAATCAGCAGGCTGCACCCAGTGAAAGGCCTGTAAACCGGCGTTCCGAGCGTACATCTCCCACATGGCCCGGGCCCGTTGCTGAGCCTGTTTGCGTTTGTGGTGGCTGACGAAATCGATAACGTTGGCAGTCGGATTCATAGGGCACTTCACTGTCGTGATGAATGACGGGATGGCTTGAGACTACGTGGATATTTTTATAACGATAAATACTGATTTTGTATTTATTAATGCATTTTGGTTATTTTGATTTCTTCGTCAAAAAGCATGGCGACAGGCGAGTGGATTCGGCTGCCCGTGCAGGGATCAGAGAAAAGCAGAAGCGACGCAAAGGTTTAAGCTAATTCTAAAAAGATATTTATATGTAATTTTTAAGATCGTTTAGCTTTAACACTCAGCGGAGCGCTGCACATGGGTGTCGCGCTTTTTTTTGCGTAAGGCTCACTCACAGCGAGATCTTCATGGCGATTCCCCACAAGCGTTCAGCGTTGACCTTATTGGCAGCCTCGGTAGCAGCCGTCAGTGCGTTACTCAGTCCCGGTGCGCAGGCTGAAGGCAAGATCAGCATTGCCCAGCAATTCGGTATCGGTTACCTGATTCTGGATGTGGTTCGCGACCAGCAACTCATCGAGAAACACGGCAAAGAACAGGGCCTGGACATCAAGGTCGACTGGAACAGCATCTCCGGCGCCACTGCGATGAATGAAGCGCTGTTGGCCGGCGCGCTGGATGTGGTCTCGGCAGGCGTGCCGCCGATGCTGACTATCTGGGATCGAACCAAGGGCAAGCAGAACGTCAAGGCCATCGCCTCGCTGGGTTCGATGCCCAACTACCTGCTGACCAACAATCCGAACGTGAAGAGCCTGAAGGATTTCACCGAGAAGGATCGCATTGCCGTGCCGGCGGCCGGGGTAGGATTCCAGTCGCGCACCTTGCAGATCGAAACGGCCAGGCAGTTTGGCAACGAGCACTACAAGAAATTCGACGACATCTCGATCAGCCTGGCCCACCCGGATGCGACGGCCGCGCTGATTGCCGGTGGTTCTGAAATCAACTCGCACTTTTCCAGCCCGCCTTTCCAGTACCAGGAACTGCAGAATCCCAATGTGCACAAGGTGCTGAGTTCCTATGACGTGTTGGGTGGCCAGGCGACATTCAACGTGCTGTACACCACGGAAAAATTCCACGACGAAAACCCGAAGACCTACAAGGCGTTTTACGACGCCCTCGCCGAAGCCGAAAAAATCATCAAGGCCGACAAGTCTGCAGCCGCCCAGACCTACATCCGCGTCGAGCAATCGAAATTGTCCCTGCCGCTGGTTGAGCAAATCGTCAACGACCCCGAAATCAACTTCACGGTGGTGCCGCAGCGCACGGCGGTCTACGCCGAAAAACTGCAGGAACTGGGGGTACTGAAAAACAAGGCGGCCACCTGGAAGGACTACTTCTTCGAAGAAGCGCACGGTGGTGCGGGTAGCTGAGTAACCCCTGTAGGAGCGAGCTTGCTCTTGATGGTGTATCAGTCACATCGGGGGGCTGACACACCATCGTCGGAACGCCGCCGGGAGCAAGCTCGGCTCCCGCAGGGTGGGTGTTAAACATTGGGATGGCCGTTTGCCACGCGTCTGGTTATGCTCGCAACGTTTTGAATGTGCCAATCATTAACAACCACAGTGATGTCATGAGCCAAATAGAGACGCGTGCGACTGCCCTGGCGCTGTATCCGGAAGATTCCCGCGAGGCTGCGGCGCTGCTCAAACAAGCCATTCCGCTGATGGTTCGTCACAACATCCCGCCCAATCCGGTGCATTACGCGCTCTGGTACACCTACAGCAAAGGCCTGGACCCCGAGCTCAACCGTCAGCTGGACCGGGTGGTCAAGGACTTTGATTATTTCCCGCCAGAGTCCGCCACCCGGTTGTTTCGCGACTACATCATTCGCGACGAGCTGGCGGAGGCCCGCGCCGGGCAGCAACAGGCAATCAATCTGGTGGATGACATGCAGCGCGACGTTTCGCGCAGCGTCGAGGGCAATCTCAACTTTCAAAGCAGTCTGGGACGTTGCCTGGAGATGCTCGAGTTGCCTGCCAGCGAGCGTTTGCCGGATATTTTGAGCGAGCTGCAACAGAGCACCCAGCTCATGCAGAATCAGCAGGAACGCTTTCTCTCCCAGCTGCACTCGGCCCAGAACGAGATCAAAAGCCTGCGCAGCAAACTTGAACGCGCACAACTGGCGGCGACGCTCGATGGTCTCACCGAGCTGCTCAACCGCAGCGCCTTCACCCGTTTGCTGGAGCAGGCGCTGAGCAATACCGACCAAGGCGTGGCGCTGGTCATGCTGGATATCGATCACTTCAAGCAATTCAATGACCAATACGGCCACCCGTTGGGTGATCGTGTCCTGCAACATGTCGGGCAAGTACTGCGCAGTTCGCTGCCACCCCACGCCACGGCGGCGCGTTACGGTGGCGAGGAGTTCTGCGTCATTCTGGAACACTGCGCCGACCTGGCGAGTGCCGGGGTTTTTGCCGAGCAATTGCGGGTGAAAATCCAGTCATTGCGGATCAAGGCACGTGTCGACGGCAAAGTACTCGATACGATCACGGCGTCCTTTGGTGTGGCCTTCGCGCAATCCGGTGAGAGCCTGGACAGCCTGGTGACCCGGGCCGATGACGCGCTCTACCAGGCCAAGCGCAATGGGCGTAACCGGGTGCATCGCTAAACGCTAAAACGCATTGCTAGCCGGCTCCTACAAATTCGGGTGCGCCGCAAAACCCTTGTAGGAGCCGGCTTGCTGGCGATGGGCCCCCTGCATCAACGCCAGAATCCGTTCCCTTACTGTTCAGCAGTATCTTCCAAATCGACATTGCCAAACCCAGGCAGTAGCGCGGAATCGGTCTCGCCACGGACACGCCAGTCGCTCAGCGTTTTAGCATAGATGCCGGCCGCCAGCAGGCGCTCGACCAGCGCTCGGTCGGACTATGGTTCCGTCAATCGCAGGATCAGGTGCATGCCACCGGGCTGGGGATCGATACGAATGCGATCGCCGCGATCAAGGCATTTTGCTGGCCCCGAAGCCCGAAAGTTACAGACAGAATCACTTCAATTTCAGGTGGTTAGGGCTGGCTTTAAATGCGCAATGTATGGATCGCACTGATTTCGTTGGGCCTGGCAGGTGTCGCCGTGTCGGCCCAGTCCAAAGAGCTTCAAAACAATGACCGGTATATGTGCAGCTGGGGCGCGGGCACGGCAGCAAGAGCCCAGGAACTCAAACTGGCGGGCGTTTCGCTGTACGCCGCTCGCCAGAAATTACAGACCTACAAGTTCAGCAAGCCGTGGATGCGCATGACGGCGATGGGTATTACCGAGCAAACCTACGACAGCCCGTCGCGGATCAAACCCGCGGCACTGCGGCAGAGCTTCTATGAAGATTGCGTGCGCTTTAAGTTGGCGCGCAAATGATCGAGTGAGTTACAGCCCGTCTTCCATCAGCTTCAGGTATTGGGGACTGTCGGAGATCGAATTGTGTCCCACGCCCGGAATCACTTTCAGAGTGGCCACACCTTTGGCGAAATGTTCGTAGAGTTGTTCAGTGCTTGAGCGTGGGATGACTTCGTCCTGTTCGGCCGCCAGCAGCAGCGTCGGTATCGTGATATGCGCGGCGTATTTCCACGATTCGAACTTGTCCTGCAGCAGCCATTTCACCGGGAAAATCGGGTATTGGCGGACGGCGAGATCCTCAAGGCTGTTGTAGGGCGTGATCAGGATCAGCCGCGCGGCCGGGCGCTGGCTGGCGAGGCGCACGGCGACACCGGAACCGAGGCTGCGGCCCACCACTGCAATGTGCGGGTGGGTGTCGTAGACCTTGTCGAACAAGGTCATGGCATCGCGTGAAATCGCCTCTTCGGAAGGTGAGCCGGTGCTGCCGCCAAAACCCCGGTAGTGCAGCAAGTAGAGGGCGTGGTCGGGGAACGCCTGGGAGAATTCCGGCAGGTTTCGCGAAACGTCCTCGGCGTTGCCGCCAAAATAGATCAATGCATTAGGCCCGGCGTGCGGTCTGACGGTGACCTCCAGCTGTGCGTCTGCCATTGTCAGCGTGAGCAGTGTTTCGGGGGTGTTGAGCGCGGCGGGTTGCGGGAAGTAGATCAGGGCGCGCTGGAATACGAACAGCACGACGCACAGCGTCAGGTACAGCGCGGCGACGATGACGACGATATACATCAGGGTGCGGGACATTCGGTTGGCGTGAGTGGGTGGCATTGACTGCTCTGGGCTTGACGACTGCGACGGCTTGATCGCTTTCAGAGTGTAGTTGAACGACAGCGGTGTGCGCCGGCGCTGGTGTTTAATGCTGTTCACTCCAGAACGTGTTCGCGGCCTGGACTGGCGGTAGTTCGCGCAACCCCTGTAGGAGCTGGCTTGCTAGCGATGGATGCCCAGACATCGCGTTCCTTCAGACCGCACGCGTCATCGTTAACGACCATCGCTGGCAAGCCAGCTCCCACAGGGGGAATGCGCACACTTGAAGAGCCAGGTCGGCCCGAAGGCCGCCTCGCGGAGCGCGGGCATGCCGAGCCACAGCGAACCACCGAAAGAAAGGGGCAAAAGCGCTTGGTTACTTGGCGCTTTCTCCAAGTGACCCGCTGTAAGAGCGGAACCACCAGTAGCCATCGCCGAAGCAACGGATATTCACCCAACCGATCGCTGCCGCACACCAGCCCTTGCCGCCTTGTTGTATCCCAAGCCAGGACGAACTGCCGCCGACAGCTATTCTGTTGTAGCCAGCAGAAGTCTGGTGGCGCCGCTGATCGTGCCGTTTGCCGGACTGAAGGGCGGGTTATGAGTGTGGCTGGCCGCAACAGGCAAACAGCAAAGCAGTGGAAGGACGAAACCATGAGCCACACTGATGGATACACGCGTCGACAAATACTCACGCTGGCTGCCGGTGCTTCGGCGGTGCTCACTTTCGATCCGGCCTTTGCAGCCACCGCGCCGTCGAAGGCAACAGGAGGCAAGAACATGCTGACCCGCGCCATTCCTTCCAGCAACGAGCCACTGCCCATGGTCGGCGTGGGCACCTATCGCGGCTTTGATGTCGCGCCTGCCGACCCGGCCTATAAAAACCTGTCCGCCGTCCTCAGCGCGTTGTTCGAAAAGGGCGGGACGGTGATCGACAGTTCGCCCATGTATGGCCGCGCCGAGCAGACCACCGGCGAACTGCTGTCTATCCACAAGCCGCGCTCACCGGCGTTTCTGGCGACCAAGGTGTGGACCCGTGGTCGCGAAGAAGGCATCGCGCAGATGGAGCAGTCGTTCAAACTGCTGCAGACCGACCGGATCGACCTGATGCAGATTCACAACCTGCTGGACTGGAAAACCCATTTGCCCACGTTGCGCAAATGGAAGGAAGAAGGGCGCATTCGCTACATCGGCATCACCCATTACACCGCGTCGGCGTATGACGAAGTGGAAGCGGTGCTGAAAGCCGAGCCACTGGATTTCTTGCAGATCAACTATGCGCTGGACGATCGCGGCGTCGAGAAACGCATCCTGCCGCTGTGTCGCGAACGCGGCGTGGCAGTGATCTGCAACCGGCCATTCGGTGGTGGTGATTTGCTCGCCCGCTTGAAGGGCAAGCCGCTGCCAGGTTGGGCGTCGCAAGTCGGTGTCACCAGTTGGGCGCAACTGGCGCTCAAGTATTTGCTGGCACATTCGGCGGTGACTTGCGTCATCCCTGGCACCGGCAACCCGCGCTACATGGCGGAAAACGCCGGTGCGGGGTTCGGTCCGATGCTGACGGGAGCGCAGCGCGAGCAGTTGATCGATGTGGTGGGGTAGGCGGCTTCTTCGCTAGACCAGGTAACGCCGAAACCAGCCCAGCGTCCTCTCCCAGGCCAGTGTTGCCGCGGCGTCATCGTATCGAGGCGTGGAGTCGTTATGGAAACCGTGATTGGCGCCGGGATAGATATAGGCTTCATACGTTTTGCCCGCCGCTTTCAAAGCCGTCTCATAGGCGGGCCATCCTTCGTTGATGCGCGTGTCCAGTTCCCCATAATGAAGCATCAGCGGTGCCTTGATTCGAGGGACATCCTTGGCCTCTGCCTGTCGGCCATAAAATGACACGGCGGCGCCCAGCTCCGGATAGGCCACTGCTGCGGCATTGACTACGCCACCGCCGTAGCAGAAGCCGGTGATGCCGACTTTTCCGCTGCTCGCATCGTGTTTCATCAGCCACTCGATGGCGGCGAAAAAATCATTCATGAGCTTTTCAGGGTCAACGGTCGCCTGCAGCTCCCGACCTTTGTCATCGTTGCCGGGATAGCCGCCCACCGAGGTCAGTCCATCGGGGGCGAGCGCGATGAAACCGGCCTTGGCCAACCGCCGTGCGACATCCTCGATGTACGGGTTGAGCCCGCGATTTTCATGCACGACCACCACGGCCGCCACCTTGCCGGTGGCGTTGGCCGGACGCACCAGATAACCGCGAACCGACCCGTTGCCTTTGGGGGAAGGGTAGGTGACGTACTCGGCGATGATGTCCGGGTCGGTGAATTTCACCTGCTCGGCCAGCGCATAGTCGGGGCTCAGCGCGGTAAGCAAGGCACTGGCCGTCAAACCGCCGAGGGTGAACAACGCCGCGCGGTCGAGGAATTCGCGCCGGTTGATCTTGCCGTGGGCGTAGTAGTCGTAGAGCTCGAGCAGTTGCGGGGCAAAGTCTTTCGCAGTGAGACGGGTCATCGGTGCGCTTCCTCTTTGACGTTGATGGACCCCTGTCAGTTAAGCGCATGAGCAGGGTTTATGTGGGTTCGCGACTCAGCCATGCAGAAAGCTTCCATCTCCGAAATAAATCCCTCGCGATACATATGTACCGCACCTCGCCATTCCCCCATCGACAAGCTGTGCCCTACAGACAAGGAGAGACTGTATGGCACAACGATTCAACGATGGCACGTCAGGAGACGTCGTCATCAGGTCCGGCCCGCCTGCTTCTGGCGGCTGGGGTGGTGGTAGTGGCGGTGGCGGAGGTAATCGCGTTGGGGCTTCCGGCAATTTTGGGGGCGTCAGTTCAAAGACCAAAGCGCTCAGGAAAGCCGCCAACAAGGCACGCGAAGAAAAGGCTGCGAAAGACAAGGCCGATGCGGCTGCACGAGCTCAGGAGCAAGCCCGCATCCAATCGCGACAGCAACTGCTCGGTGTACTGACCCAACGTCACAGCACCTTCAGAACCGAACTCGACCGAAGCTTTACAGCCAGGGCCGAACAACTCACGCAATCACTTGAACACGAAATTTCTGGCGCCAAACGCCACCATGACAGTCAGTCCAGCGAACGCTGGCAGCTCTATCTCATCACTAAAGACAAGAACGAAATCGATGGGCTGATCGCCCGGAAAACCGTAGCGCTCAACGACAAAAACGCGATTGCCGCAGCATTCGACGGGCACGATCCAATCACGCGCACCGCCGATGATTACCTGACCCGACTTGGGCAGTTCGGCGATGCGCTCATGAGTGGCCATCAGCTTTGGGAGGCCGCTTACGACGCGGCTCATGAAGCCCGGTTGCTGTCAGCGCAACTCGATGCGCTCAACGAAAAATCCAATGTGTTGGCCGCTCATCATGCCGAACAGAGCATCGTCTGGCGTGAGCGGGAGGCTCTCTGGGAACGCCATCGGCAACACGCCGAGCAGCGAGACGCGCGCGTCCGGTTCAAGCAGCAGGCTGATGAGGATGCTCGCTTCGAACGGCTCAGGCAGGCCAATACCTTTCAATTACCTGCCACATCGTCAGCGCTATCTGCCGGGGTATTGCCCAGCCACGGTGGTGAATGGGTAGATGCGCGAAATCTGGTAACCGCAGTAACGCGTGCGGCCTTCGTCGTAGGCAGTGTCTTGAGTACGGTCACGCGTCCGCAAGCTGCGTTGTTAATGGCGGGAGTGCTTTATCCGACTCGTGAACTGGGCAATGGCGAGTTGACCCCTGAGCAACGACATCGGTTATTTGAGGCTGTCGCAGTCCCGGCTCACGCTCTGGAGCTTCATGACCCTCAAGAGGTGCGGGCCGCTGCTGACGCAGGCAGTTCGGTGGAGGTGGAATACCGGCTCAAACCTGTTGCGACACCGCAAGGAACCGCGATCGTTGTCACCGCAACGGGTGGCGATATCGATTCTCGCGTCCCGGTCGTGAATGCCGTGCTCGACCCGCAGACAGGCATCTACACCGCCGAGGTTCCTGGATCACCGGCCAGGTATGTGCAGTTCACTCCAGACGCCACGCTTCAAGCGACCTTGGCCAGCGAGACTCGTCTGACTGTCACCGAACCGCAGATTCAGGACATCCCGCCGGGCGTTGATTGGCGCATCCAGGATTGCATCGTCTGCGTGCCTGGCCTTCCACCGACCTACCTGTCCTTCAACGTTCCACCCATGGGCACAGGTGTTGTAACCGGAGCCGGTCAAGCAGCGACGACTGATTGGTGGAAAGGCGTCAGCCAAACAGCCGGCGCAGCGATACCGAGCCAAATTGGCGATCAGTTCCGGGGCAGGGAGTTCAAGTCGTTCGGGGCGTTCGATGAGGCGTTGTGGCGAGCGCTCGGTGAACACTCGTCGCTCACAAATCGACTCGATGAGGTGAACAAAAAACGTGTCGAACAAGGCTTCGCCCCGTACGCGCCGAAAAGCGCATGGGTGGGTGAAAACCGCGAGTTCGAATTGCGGTATCAGGAGCGGCCCGAGTTCTGGGCCGATCCGTTCAACCTCGACAAAATCAGCATCAAAACACCGCAAAGTGCCGAAGGGTGGTTGGGCATCGTTCCAGCCGTTGTGCCCTGGCCGACTCCGCCGGTTGGCACCTGGACACCGTTGGTGCCGCCGGGTAGCGAGCATCTTGGCTCAACGACATCGCCCATCCCATCCATCCCGCCAGTGGTTTATCCCGGTAACCCCGCCATCCCGGTCCTACCGCAAAACGAGACATTTCCGGCGGTTGATGAAGGGGAGATGGGGGCGAGTATTCCCGGGTTTCCGGGGGATATGGAATTGCCTTCGCCCGGACTGGTTTTTGTCGGTCCGCCGGTTGAGCCGCTAGAAGTGGGGCCGTATAACGAACTCAGTGGTCGGAGTAGGGGGGATGGGTTGGATATTGACCATATTCCGTCGCGAAGGGCGATGGAGGGATATCTGTTAGAAAATTTCACCGATATGACTCCGCGGGAGCGTCGAATTTATGTGCAGAACGCTCCAGGCATTGCAATACCGTCCGAGATACACCGAAGATTCAGCGAGACCTACGGAGGCCGCAACAACGCATCAAAACAGGCAGAAGATGCACAAAATTTTGAGCAGGCAGTGAATCAAAATTTTGATGCGATTAAAAAGGGATTGATTGACTCCGGCTTTACCGAACAGAGCATCGAAGCAGGGCGCGAGAGTTTGCATGCCCTTCATAAAAAACAGGGGTGGTATGAATGAACGCTGAGAAAATAGCAGAACTTATCAGCAGTGTTGGGCAAACGCATGAGTCGCTGGTTATGAGTGGAGTAATTTCCGGCCAACCCCTTACTAGGCTCTATCCCGAGTGTGAACGTTTGGATCTCGAAATTGAGAATGGAATTGAGCTAACGTTTTGGGATGAAACAAAAGTTTTGGATAGTTTTTTTATTACTTTGATGAAAACCATGCCAGGCACAGTTAAGTATGAAGGTGAGCTTCCTTTACCCTATGCATCTTCAATGACCCAGTCCGATGTCCACGCACTCTTCGGTGAACCAATGGAATCAAGAGGTCCAATCAAAATGCCCCAGCCGATGGGCCAAACCGGGGGATGGGAATCCTATCCCCTAAATCCGGCGGTTCATCCCGGCAAGAAAGTTGTATTTCAATACACCGCTGAGATGGAAGTGAAAACGTTGGTCTTTACCTTGATTGACAAAGGTCACGAGTAATTTTCAACAGGCATTTGCTCATAAGGAGCGAGTAGGTGCCTTCGCATTCCGCGACCCGATTTAAACAAGGAAGAAATCAATATGAAACTTAAAACGACACTCAAGGACTACACCGAAGCGGAGTTTTTGGACTTCCTGAAAGGGTTTAGCAACTTTCCCGATGGGCTGCAGGGTAGAGCCTTGGAGGTGCATCTGGAGCGTCTTCTTGAGCATTTTTTGGTCGTTACGGAGCACCCGGAGGGTTCCGACGTCATCTTCTACCCAAAGGAAGGCCAGGAAGACAGCCCCGAAGGCGTCCTGAAAGAAGTCAAGGAATGGCGTGCCGCCAATAACAAACCAGGATTCAAGGCGGAATAACAATACCTGCCGTATAGGATTCGTACCTGCTCATCATAAGAGTGAACAGGTGCGCAGTCTTCGTCGTATGAAAGAACAAGGAAGAACCCAAGATGGAACTTAAAGCAGCACTCAAGGATTACACCGCTCTGGAATTCCAGGCACTGGTCAACAGAATCTGGGCTGTTGATCTGCCGAAACAGGCCCATGATCAATTGATCGACCATTTCGACCGGATCGTTGGTCATCCCCAAGGGGCAGATTTGCTGTTCTACCCTACGGACAAGTCCAACCCCAACAGTCCGCAAGCCGTTGTCCACCACGTCAGGACATGGCATCACCAACAAGGTATGCCGGCATTCAAAGGCGAGGACATTCCTGTTGCCAAACCAGCGGTTGCGCCGCTAAGCCCTTTGGCCAGGAGCCTGGCCGAGGTCGAAAAAATCTCGGCGGATGTGGCTGTTTCAGGACAGGTTGTTGAAGAGGCTTTCAACGTTTTCGAGCAGCAGATCAGCAGCCTGCGAAGTCAACAGAACACCCCTGCGGACATTCCCAACCAGGCAGCAGGCATCCGCACCCTGGAACATGCCCAGCATGAAGCACTGATGGCCGTCAGAAAGTATGAGTTCTGGAAAATGAGAGTGGCGTTTGTCCAAAGTGGCGCTCAGCGCAACCTGACATATGCGCAATCCGGGCAAGCGCAATGGCAGAGCCTTGTGCAGCAGATCAACGCCATTCACGATCGCTACCTCTCACGGCTGGCAAGCATTACTCAACGACATCGCACTCTGCATGATGAAGCGGAAGCATTGCTGATAGTGGCGCATCAACAGTTGATTGATTCGCGCAGTACGACACAAACGGTGCACACGATCAGTGCTTCGCTCGATTCTGCCGATAAACGTCCCGATCTTTTATTGCCTGGCGGTTCGCCGGTGCTGCTGGCGTCTCAGCAGGCGGATCTGCTTAAAGCGATACGCTCGGCTGTTGCCGAGTTTTCCTGGCAGAACACCTCAAGCGAACCGGACACAGAGAACCAGCGTGCCGCCGTTTTGAGCTTCGCTTTTTCCAGTCGGGCAGACACTCAGTTGTTCGGAGTCAGCGTACCGTTGTCCGAGCTTCTGCCCATCGAAGGGCAGGATTGGCAACACCTCGCCGCGAACCAGGCCGAGGTCGATGTGCCTTTTCGCATGAGCACCGCGGCAGTCCCCGCCAACCCCGGCAAATGTTCCAGGGTTTGCGCGAGATCAAAACGTTGTCGCAGGTTTACGTCACGGCTTGCAGCGGCTGTCGTTCGATCTCTGGCGTCAGGGTCAGAGCCGCGACGCAGGATCAGCATCGGAACCGTTTCAGTTTTACTCCTGAGGGTTCTTCTGGAGTCGCTGTCCACTGGGCCAGGCCAATTTCCGTTGGAAGCGATCCAGTGGCTACACCGATCCAACAGCGTTGTGTGGGATTTGTTCAGTCCGCGCGAGCACCGATCATTGAGGCCAATGCCGGGCAGGCGCATGACCGGTTTGACGACTACATCCTAGTGTTCCCGGTCGAGTCGGGGCTCGACCCGCTTTACATCGTTTTCAACTGACGCGGAGCGGGGGAAAGGATCATAAAGGCAAACACTGCGCCCCAACCCTCGCCACTTGCGCATCGTGCTCGGCTTTTACGCCAGACACCCCGACCGCGCCGATCACCTGACCATCGACGATGATCGGCACGCCGCCTTCAAGGGACGTCAGCAGCGGCGCCGACAAAAACGAGTAGCGCCCACCGTTGACCATCTCTTCATAACCTTTGGATTCACGCCGCCCGAGGGCCGAGGTGCGGGCTTTTTCGGTGGCGATGTACGCGCCGATGGGTGCGCAGCCGTCGAGGCGTTCGAGGGCGAGGGGATGGCCGCCGTCGTCGACGACCACGATGGTCACGGCCCATTGGTTGTTCTGCGCCTCGGTGCGTGCGGCCGCGAGGATCTGGCTGACTTCGACCTGGCTCAGGATGGCTTTGCTCTTCATGGGGTTTCTCCGGGGATCGTTGAGGGCAGCGCGGCTTCGACCAGTTCGATCCAGTGCCGGACCGGGGTTCTGCCGGCACCGTCAAGGTGCGACTGACAGCCGATATTGGCCGTGACAATGACGTCGGGATGGCCGCTTTCCAGCGCGTTCAGTTTGTTGTCGCGCAGTTGCCGGGACAGTTCGGGTTGGGTGATCGAATAGGTGCCCGCCGAACCGCAACACAAGTGGCTGTCGGGCACGGCCGTGAGGTTGAAACCGAGGCGAATCAGCATTGCTTCCACCGCGCCGCCGAGTTTTTGCGCATGCTGCAAGGTGCAGGGGCAATGGAAGGCCAAACGCTGGTCGCTGTGTACGCCGAGGGTTTCCAGCGGTTCGTCGCCTAACACTTCCACCAGGTCCCTGGCCAGCGCGCTGACCCTTCTTGCCTTTTCGGCGTAGGCCGGATCGCGCTCGAGCAGATGGCCATAGTCCTTGATGAAGGCGCCACAGCCACTGGCGGTTTGCACGATGGCTTCGGCGCCGTTCTCGATACTCGGCCACCAGGCATCGATGTTGCGCCGGGCGCGGTCGAGTCCGGCAGCCTGCGCGTCGAGGTGATAATCCACGGCACCGCAGCAACCCGCCTCACTGGACGAGATGACACTGATGCCCAGTCGATCCAGCACTCGCGCAGCCGCTGCATTGGTGTTCGGCGACAGGCTCGGCTGCACGCAGCCTTCGAGCATCAGCACCTGGCGGGCGTGGCGGGCGACGGGGCGAGGCCTGGAGGGATAAACGCGACGAGGCAACTTGGCCTGCAAGGCGTTGGGCAGCAGCGCCCGAAACACCTGACCGCTGCTGACCAGTGCCTTGAACAGTCCCGGGTTGGGTACGACGCGGCGCAAACCTTCACGCAACAGGCGCTGGTCGATGGAGCGCGGCACCGCTGCGTCGACCACCGCGCGGCCAATGTCCAGCAAGTTGTGATAATCGACACCAGAGGGGCAGGTGGTTTCGCAATTGCGGCAGGACAGGCAACGGTCCAGATGCTGCTGGGTTTTCTGGGTGACCTCGTTGCCTTCCAGCACCTGTTTGATCAGGTAAATGCGGCCCCGTGGTCCATCGAGTTCATCGCCCAGCAATTGATAAGTCGGGCATGTGGCGTTGCAGAATCCACAGTGCACACAGGTGCGCAGGATGCTTTCGGCTTCTTCGGCGCGGGGCAGATGTCGGGCGGTGTCGCTCAGGGTCGTCTGCATGGTCAAAGCTCCGCGTACAGGCGTGCGGGGTTGAAGATGCCCCGTGGATCGAGTTGCTGCTTCAGGCTGCGGTGATAGCGCATCAACGCGTCAGGCAGCGGTTGGAACGGGCTGTCGATCAGGCCATGGCTGTAGCAGGTGACGTGGCCGCCAACCTCTTCGACGACCTTGCGAATGAACGCCGCTTCAGCGTCGGACTTGAGCCAGCGCTGGGCACCGCCCCAGTCGATCAATTGCCGGCCGGGCAGGGACAACCAAACGGTGTTATGCGGCACGGACAAGCGCCAAAGCGGCTGATCCTCGTCGAAGAAACTCAGTCGCTGTTCGTTGAGATCCGTCCAGTAAGCGCTGTCCAACAACTCGCCACCCAACCGGTCATGGGCCGCCGTCACCGAGCCTTCGCCACCTTCCAACCGCAGGTGCAGGCGCTGCCCGTCGTGGCACGCGGCGCTGATCGGCAGCGGTTGCTGGCCCCATTCCGCGAGGCGCAACAAGGCACGTTCGCTGTCCATTTCCAGGCTGATGCTCAGGCACTGACGTGGTTTGGGCAGCACCTTGAGCGAGACTTCCGTGATCACGCCAAGGGAGCCGAAGCTGCCAGCCATCAGACGCGAAAGGTCGTAGCCGGCGACGTTCTTCATCACTTCGCCACCGAAGCGCAAGTGTTTGCCATGCCCGGTGATGACGCGCGTGCCTAGGACAAAGTCGCGAACCGAGCCAGACCATGGGCGGCGTGGCCCCGACAGTCCGCAGGCGATCATCCCGCCGACGGTGGCGTCGTCACCGAAGGAGGGCGGTTCGCAGGGCAGCATCTGCTGCGCATCATCCAGCACCTCCTTCAGCTCTGACAACGGCGTACCGCAGCGCGCGGTGATCACCAGTTCGGTCGGATCATAGCTGACGATGCCACGGTGCGAGCGTGTATCGAGGACTTCCCCCGCAACAATGCGTCCCAGAAACGCCTTGCTGTTGGAGCCCTGAATGCGCAGCGGCGTGGCGTTTTCCAGTGCCTGGTTGACCTGCTCCAGCAGCACGGCGCTGTCATCGATATCCCATTCACTGTGCATCAGAAACGCTCCAGCTCAGGGAAGGGCAGTTGACCCATGTGCACGTGCATGGCACCAAACTCTGCGCAGCGGTGCAGGGTCGGAATGTTCTTGCCCGGATTGAGCAAACCACTCGGATCGAACGCGGCTTTGACGGCATGGAACACGGTCAGCTCGTCGCTGTTGAACTGCGCGCACATCTGATTGATTTTCTCGCGGCCCACACCGTGTTCTCCGGTAATGCTGCCGCCGACCTTCACGCATAACTCGAGGATCTTGCCGCCCAGGTTTTCGGCGCGGTCGAGCTCGCCCGGTTGATTGGCGTCGAACAGAATCAGCGGGTGCATGTTGCCGTCACCCGCGTGAAAAACGTTGGCGACGCGCAAGTCATACTCGGCGGACAGCGCCGCAATCGCACGCAGCACACCAGGCAATTCGCGGCGCGGGATGGTGCCGTCCATGCAGTAGTAATCGGGAGAAAGGCGACCCACTGCCGGGAAGGCATTCTTGCGCCCGGCCCAGAAACGCACGCGTTCTGCTTCATCCTTGGCCTGACGCACTTCGGTGGCACCCGCGTTTTCCAGCACCTGGCGCACACGGTCGCAGTCGTCGTGGACATCGGCTTCGACCCCGTCGAGTTCGCACAGCAGGATGGCTTCGGCGTCCACCGGATAACCGGCGTGGATAAAGTCTTCGGCGGCACGAATCGCCAGGTTGTCCATCATTTCCAGGCCACCGGGAATGATGCCGGCGGCGATGATGTCCCCGACCGCGCGACCGGCCTTTTCGACGGCATCGAACGCGGCCAGCAGCACCTTCGCGGTCTGTGGTTTGGGCAGCAGTTTGACCGTGACTTCGGTGATCACCCCGAGCATGCCTTCGGAACCGGTGAACAGCGCCAGCAGGTCGAAGCCGGGCGAGTCGAGGGCGTCGGAGCCCAACGTCAGGTGTTCGCCATCGACTGTCAGAATGTCGACTTTAAGCAGGTTGTGCACGGTCAGGCCGTATTTCAGGCAATGCACGCCGCCGGCGTTTTCAGCGACATTGCCGCCGATGGAACAGGCAATTTGCGAAGAAGGGTCCGGCGCGTAGTAGAGGCCGAACGGCGCGGCCGCCTGGGAAATCGCCAGGTTGCGCACGCCTGGCTGGACCCTTGCCGTACGGGCGGCAGGGTCGATGTGCAGGATGTTGTTGAAACGCGCCATCACCAGCAGCACGCCTTTTTCCAGCGGCAATGCGCCGCCGGACAAACCGGTGCCGGCGCCACGGGCGACCACCGGGACCTGCAATTCATGACAGAGTCGAAGCACGCCTTGGACCTCGTCGAGGTGGCGCGGCAGCACCACCAGCAGGGGCGTGGTGCGATAGGCCGAGAGTCCGTCGCATTCGTACGGCTTGAGTTCTTCCTGCTGACTCAGTACTTCCAGCTTCGGCAAGCGGGTTTGCAGGGCTCGCAGCAAGGCGGCCTTGTCGATGTCCGGCAGCACACCATCAACGCGTTCATCGTAGAGAATGTTCATAGTCGTTTTACGATACTCCGTTCGTGTATGGCCGGGCAGCGGTCTGTTTATTTGAGCCTTAGGTGTATATCCGTTTCTGCGGTAACGGCTGCTTATGGTTCCGCCGTTACCCAAGAAACGGATATGCCCACTTAGCTCAATGCCCACCCACAACCATCTGCGTAAACGGCGACACATACGCCTGCAACGTCACCAACCCACCCACCAGAATCGCCAGAATGACGGAATGGAAGAACACATAACGCAGAATTTCCCCTTCATGGCCATACCAGCGCGTGGCGGTGGAAGCCACCACGATCGACTGAGCGTCAACCATCTTGCCCATGACCCCACCGGAACTGTTGGCCGCCGCCATCAACACCGGGCTCAGACCGAGTTGCTCGGCAGTCACTTTCTGCAAGCCGCCGAACAGCACGTTGGACGCCGTGTCCGAACCCGTCAGCGCCACGCCGAGCCAGCCGAGCAGGGTGCCGAACATGGGATAGAAAATCCCCGTCGCCGCGAACGCCAGACCCATGGTGGCATCCAGCCCCGAATAGCGGGTGAGGAAGCCGAGCGCGAGCATCGCCACAATGGTAATCAGCGAGTAACGCACAACCCAGATGGTTCGCAGGTACTGCTTGATCAATTGCGGGATGGAATAGCCCATCAACAAGCCGCCTAAGATCGCCGCCAACAAGATGCCGCTGCCAGTGCTGGTCAGCCAGGTGAACTTGTAGACCGCATCCTCGGTTTTAGGCGCAGGCACCACCGGCGGGACTTTTTCGATTTGCTGGTGGATCGTGCCGAAGGTGACGACCGGGGCAAAGATCGGGTTCGCTTCGCGCAGCGGTTTGCCTTGTGGATCGAGCTTGGCCGAGTTCGTGACCGGATCAATCGCCGGGCGGGTATCGAACATGTTCTTGAAGCCCTGGGTGCCCCAGGCGAAAACGAACACCGTGAGGATGATCCACGGCATCCAGGCGCGCATGACAGCAGGCTTGGCGTCGCTGGCGAAAGTCGCGCTGGCGACGGGTGTTTCATCATGCTCTTCGGCTATTTTGGAGTTGTCGACGCGCCCGGACAGCGCGGCAGAGGTGTGCACCGTCGCGGGTTTCCACACCCGGAGGAAACCGGTCAGGCAGGCCATGGAAATCAGCGCGGCGATCACGTCCACCAGCATCGGCCCGTGGTAGTTGGACACCAGAAACTGCGGCACGGCAAAACTGACGCCGGCGACCAGGATGGCCGGCCAGATTTCCAGCATCTTGCGCCAGCCGGCGAAGGCCCAGATCAACCAGAACGGCACGATCACCGAGAAAAACGGCAACTGCCGACCGACCATCATCGACAGCTCCATTTCATCCAGCCCGGTGACCTTGGCCAGCGTAATGATTGGCGTACCCAGCGCGCCGAACGCCACGGGCGCGGTGTTGGCGATCAATGCCAGGCCGGACGCGGCCAGCGGCGAGAAGCCCAGACCGATCAGAATCGCCCCGGTCACCGCCACCGGCGTACCGAAACCGGCAGCCCCTTCGAAAAAGGCGCCGAAGCAGAAGGCAATCAGCAACAATTGCAGGCGACGATCGTCGGTAATGCGCGCCAGCGAGTCTTGCAGCACTTTGAACGAGCCGTTCTCGGTGGTCAGTCGGTGCAGGAAGATGATGTTGAGCACAATCCAGCCAATCGGCAGCAAGCCGTTGGCGGCGCCATAAAGAGCGGCCGAGCCTGCCATGTTCGCCGGCATGCCGAAGGCGAAAATCGCGATGACCAGGGCCGAGGCGAGGGCGAGCAATGCCGCCAGATGTGCTTTGATGTGGAAGAACGCCAGGGCTGCCAGCATCACCACGACCGGCACTGCTGCCATGATGGTTGAAATGACCGGGTTGCCGAACGGATCGTAGATTTGCTGCCAGACCATGTTCCACCTCTGCTTTTTATTGTTGGGAGTGCAGACCCCGAGGGGGCGGTGGCTTGTAGTATAGGTGGCATTGCGCCGCTGTCTTGCACCCTTGTACACCAGGCCTTTCAGCGGTTTTTTGAACTAAAAATATGGACTGCGGTACGCGTTGACCGACTTAACTACCCGGAGGAACGCAACAATGACTGAACGCCATTTGCGCCACACGGAAACGCTGTCGAACGGATGCAGCATCGAGGTCAAGGCCGAGATCCTGCGGGACGGTTCGTTGGGAATGTTTATCGGTGTCTACCGACCTGATGGCACGGCCATTGAGGAGAACGATCATCCAGCGCTGCATTTTCTCGACATGGAGGCGGCGATGGAGCGGGCGATCGACGAAGCCAAGCGCATCGGCAACGGGCAGAGGACGTTGTAGGGGATCGACCTTGAAGTCGAGGTGTGGCCATCGCCAGCAAGCCGGCTCCTACAGGTTTTGCGCTGCCCCTGTAGGAGCCGGCTTGCTGGCGATGCCTTTAATTCTTCAGGCCTTGCTGGCCGCCAGATAAGCACCGAGACGGCGACCCATTTCTTCGCCCAGGGCCTGCAAGCCGCTCAGCGGACGGACCATGACCTCGAATTCAACGATTTTGCCTTGCTCGTCGAAGCGGATCATGTCGATGCCCTTGAGCTCTTTTCCGCCGACCTTGGCGCTGAATTCGAGAACGACATTCAAGCCGTCCGCAGTCGCCAACTCGCGGTGGTAGGTGAACTCTTCAAAGACGTTGAACACCGTGGTCAGAATCATCGTGACCACCTTGGCGCCCGGGTACGGAGTGTGTGCCATCGGTGATCGGAACACCGCGTTCGGGTCCAGCAAGGCGGGCAGGGCTTGCAGGTCAGCTTCGCGGATCATGGCGTGCCACTGGGCCAAGGATGCTGCCGCGTTGGGGTGCAGTTTCAGCTCGGACATATTCAACTCCTGTTTTGTTGTTGTTCTGAAAGCATTGCCAATGACTGTATCGCAATGGGTCTGAAACGCTGCTTATGGCGGAGTATTCAAGCGGTCGATGGCTGACCCGCTTTGGTCGCCAGATAGAGTTGGCGGTAAGCGGCAATCAACTGTTCCTGGCTGAAGGCGAGATTCCGACCGCTCGGATTGGGCAGCACCCACACTGCGGCATTGCCAAACGTAGTTGTTTGCAGGCCCCAGGCAATGTCTCGCTGGCGGGATAACGCGCAATACGCCGCTTTACCGAGAAACGCTACGAAGCGTGGCGCATGGCGTTCGATTTTCTGTTCGAAACTCGCCGCGGCGGCGGTGAATTCATCCATCGATAGTTGATCCGCCCGCGCCGTCGGCCGATCCACCACGGCGGTCAAGCCACACTCATACTGCAAAATCTGCCGGTCGTTTTCCGGGCGTACTTCCTGCGGTGTAAAACCGGCAAGATGCAGCGTGCGCCAGAAGCGATTGCCCCTGCCAGCAAAGTGATGCCCCTGGGCCACGGCCATCACACCCGGATTGATCCCGCAAAAAATCACCGCCAAGTGCTTGGCCAGAATGTCTTCGAGTCCTTCACTCACTTTAAAGACCTCAACCGAAAATCACGCTGACCACGTTACGTGCCAGCCGATCTACCCGTCACGCAAGTTCGTGGATGCAAAAATAAAGACCTGGGTGGAATTTCTGAAGGATTACATACCGCTGCTGTTGGCATCCGATGAACAGATCGCCGGTTCAGCCGCAGGGCGATAATGCAGGGGGGCGGCAGGCATGGAGTGTCGACCCCCCATCGTGCGCACGGTCCTCAACCGTTCGAACAGCCGGTTCCCATCACCTGGTACTGAAGGATACGGCGTTGACCCTTCGAGTCTTCATAGGTCATTTGCTTCGGCACTGGCGCGCACTCGTCTCCCGTATCCGTCACGGTAATGATTTTCTGGATATCGAGTTTCATGCCGTAAGAGTAACTTTCAACCGGAATCTGGCTGGCCGCATTATTGGGGCTTTCATCCGAGTATGCCTGTGCGGCTACACCGGCAAATGCCAGAAACATCGCGATCTTCAAAGTGTTCATGGTGTTCACCTTCGCATCGAGTTTCGGTGGGTCCCGGTGAGTCAGTGGCTGCTTGAATCGTATGTTCACCGGGTGAAGTCGATGCTAGGAGTTTAGTCTTTCCTCAAATAGCGGTCCGCTGGACAAACACTGTTGCCAGATTGCGCAGGTATGCGGGGAATGCGGCTTTGGGGTGGTTATTTTCTTTGCTTCCTGCGGGGCTTCGTTGCGGATCAAATCGATCTAAAAATGCCGTTTCGCATTGCTGACGGTGGGCTACCATTGAACATGTAGGTGAAGACGCAGACTGATGCGCAAGCGGATGGCAAGGACACGTGGGGCGCGTTCCGAAGGGTACACGGTTAGAAAGATCTCCGCGCTGAGATCCAGCCCTTATGCCGTGTGAAGCAGAAGAGCACAAAACTGTTCTGTGAGAGTCCTGATAAACCTTGTAAGCCGGAGACCAGCACCGGCCACCTACTCGAATCCCAAAGCCCGCCTCGTGCGGGCTTTGTCGTTTTCGCTGTCATCTATCGCACTACACAATCCTTCGGGAACCTACGGTAGGAACCCCTGTAGGAGCTGGCTTGCTAGCGATGGACGTTAACGATTACGCGTGCGGTCTGAATGAACGCGGTGTCTGGACGTCCATCGCTAGCAAGCCAGCTCCTACAGGGGAACGCAAACGCTTCAAATGACAGGTCGGCCCGCAGGCCGCCTCGCGATGCTGTGGCGGTAGTCGCCCCCCTCGAGACACCGAACGAAGGGGCAAAAGCGCTTGGTTACTTGGCACTGTTCCAAGTAACGCGCCGTCAGGGCGGAACCCATACCCGCCATCACTGAAACAATGGATATACCCCAAGTGCGAAACCAACGCCCCCCAATTACTGACCAGATCAAGCGGGACACCGATATTGGCCATTTCGATCCCCTTTTGGCCGACATCACTCTATGAACTGTCCAGTTCGTCAGCAAGAATCGAAGCAGCGCTGCTGTTCCAGCACGCTCGCAACACCACAACGAGAAACCTGTTTTCCTTGCCCTTGGCAATTTTCAAGTCCTGCCGTGTACAGAACATAAAAACCAACGAGCGACACACTTGGGGAATTCATTCATGGTCACGATGAAACGCATACTGGGCGCCACCGTGTGTGGGCTGACGCTGCTGGCCAGCGCCGTGCACGCCGAACAGCGGGAACTGCGGGTGTACAACTGGGCGGATTACATCCTGCCGTCCGTGCCCAAGGACTTCGCCGAGAAAAGCGGCATCAAAGTGACCTGGGATACCTTTGACACCAACGAGTCGCTGGAAGCCAAGTTGCTCACCGGCAACTCGGGCTATGACCTGGTGGTGCCGTCGAACCAATTCATCGAAACCCAGATCAAGGCGGGTGTGTTCCAGAAACTCGACAAATCCAAACTGCCGAACTGGAAGCATCAGGACCCGGCACTGCTCGCGTTGCTGGACAAGAACGACCCCGGCAATCAGTACGGTGTGCCTTACATGTACGGCACCGTGCTGATCGGCTTCAACCCGGCCAAGGTCAAGGCCGCGCTGGGCGAGAATGCGCCGGTGGACAGTTGGGATCTGGTGTTCAAGCCGGAGAACATGGCGAAGCTCAAATCCTGCGGCGTGGCCATGCTCGACTCACCTTCGGAAATCCTGCCGCTGGCGTTGCACTACCTGGGATTGGACCCTAACAGCCAGAACCCGGACGACTACGAAAAAGCCAAGGCGTTGATGCTGAATATTCGCCCTTACGTCACCTACTTCAACTCCGCCAAGTACATGACCGACATCGCCAACGGCGATATCTGCGTCGCCATCGGCTACTCCGGCAGCTTCTACCAGTTCGGTAATCGCGCCAAAGAGGCGGGCAACGGCGTGGTGGTCGATTGGCGTTTGCCGAAGGAGGGGGCGCCGATCTGGTTTGATACCTTTGCCATTCCAAAAAGCGCGAAGAACGTCGAAGAGGCCCACGAGTTTCTCAACACCTTGCTGGACCCGACAGTCATCGCCCCGATCAGTGACTTCCTCGGCTACCCCAACGCCAACAAGGATTCGATTGCGCTGATCAACAAAGAGATCACCGACAACCCGAACCTGACGCCGACCAGCGAAGCGTTGAAAACGCTCTATGTGGTGCAACCGCTACCGCAAAAACTTGAACGGGTTCGCACGCGGGTCTGGACCAGCATCAAGTCCGGCGAGTAACACTCAGGGGCGAGCTATGCATTCCCCTGTAGGAGCCGGCTTGCTGGCGATAGCGGTGGGTCAGCCAACATCAATGCTGATTGCCCCACCGCCATCGCCAGCAAGCCGGCTCCTACAGGTTTCGGCGTCAGGCCACCGAGCTTTCGGTTTGTTCAGATCCGCGCCAGCGCCTGAGCCAGGTCCGCACGCAAATCCTCGACATCCTCAACCCCCACCGACAATCGCACCAACCCGTCACCGATCCCCAGTTGTGCGCGGGTGTCGGCGGGGATAGTGGCGTGGGTCATGATCGCCGGGTGCTCGATCAGGCTTTCCACGCCGCCCAGGCTCTCGGCCAGGGCGAAGATGCGCACGTTCTCGAGGAAGCGCGTGGCGCCGGCCAGATCACTTTTCAGATCGACAGAAATCATCCCGCCGAAACCGCGCATCTGCCGCTTCGCCAATTCATGTTGGGGGTGTGACGGCAGGCCCGGATAGTAGACGCGCGCTACCTGCGGCTGACGTTCCAGCCATTGCGCCAGTTCCAGCGCGTTGCTGCAGTGACGTTCCATGCGCAGTGCCAGGGTCTTCACGCCGCGCAGGGTCAGGAAGGCGTCGAACGGTCCGGCGATCGCGCCCACTGAGTTCTGCAAAAAGCCCAGGCGTTCCGCCAGTTCAGGGTTCTGGCCAACCACGGCGATACCGCCGATCACGTCGGAGTGGCCGTTGAGGTATTTGGTGGTCGAGTGCAGCACGATGTCGAAACCCAGCTCCAGCGGCCGCTGGATCCACGGGCTGGCAAAGGTGTTGTCGGCCACGCAAATGATGCCGCGTGCGCGGCAGATGCGGGCGACGGCGGCCAGGTCCGTGAGGCTCAGCAACGGGTTGCTCGGCGTCTCGACCCAGACCATCCGCGTGTCGTCCTGCAAGGACGCTTCGAAGGCTGCCAGGTCAGTCAGGTCGACGAAACTGAAGCGATGCCCGGCGCTGCGCTTGCGCACCTTGTCGAACAGCCGGAAGGTGCCGCCATACAGGTCATTGCCGGAGACAATGTGCGAGCCAGCGTCGAGCAGTTCCAGCACAGTGGAGATCGCCGCCAGCCCGGAGGCGAACGCGAAGGCCCGGGTGCCGCTTTCAAGGTCGGCGACGCAACGTTCCAGGGCAAAGCGCGTCGGGTTATGCGAACGGCCGTAGTCGAAGCCCTTGTGCACACCGGGGCTCTGTTGCAGGTAGGTGGAGTTGGCATAAATCGGCGGCATCAACGCGCCGGTGGTCGGGTCCGGCGTCTGCCCGGCGTGGATCACCCGAGTGGCGAAGGCGCGCGGCGCGGCGTTTTCATCGTGTTGACTCATGCAAGGGATCTCCGCAAATGATTGAGCAGGTCGACGCGGGTAATCAGGCCGTGGAAGCCCGATGCGTCGGCGATGATCGCCACCAGCCCGCGATCGAGTTCTGTCTGCAGCTGGGCCATGCTGGCGCTGGCGGGCAGTGTTTCCACTTTGTCGGTCATTGCGCTGGCCACGGTCAAGCGGAAGTGTGAAGGGTCTTCCTGCATGCCCAGCAGAATGTCGGATTCGTCGATCACGCCGACCAGTTTCTTTCCATCCACCAGCACCGGCAGTTGGGACACATCCGCCAGGCGCATGCGCTGGAATGCCGTGAGCAAAGTGTCGTCCGGGCCGACGCTGATCACCCGGCCATCCTCGAAGCGGCGTGCGATCACGTCGCGCAGATCGCCATAGGGTTTGCGTGCGAGCAACCCTTGATCGTTCATCCATTGGTCGTTGTAGACCTTCGACAAGTAGCGCGTGCCGGTGTCGCAGACGAAACTGACCACGCGCTTCGGCTCGGTTTGCTCGCGGCAATAACGCAGCGCCGCCGCCAGCAAGGTGCCGGTCGAAGAGCCGCCGAGAATGCCTTCGGCGCGCAACAGCTGGCGGGCGTGATCGAAGCTTTCCTCGTCGCTGATCGAGTAGGCATGGCCCACGCTGGACAGGTCGGCAATCGACGGAATGAAGTCTTCACCGATGCCTTCCACCGCCCACGAACCGGGTGTGATCATGGTGCCGCTGCGGCTGTATTCGGCCATCACCGAACCGACCGGATCGGCCAGCACCATCGTCAGGTTCGGCTGTACGCGCTTGAAGAAACGGGTCAACCCGGTCAGCGTGCCGGCCGAACCGACACCGACAACGATGGCATCCACGTCATGCTGGGTCTGCGCCCAGATCTCCGGCGCAGTACTGCACTCATGGGCGAGCGGGTTGGCCGGGTTGTTGAATTGGTCCGCGAAGAATGCGTCGGGAATGTCCAGCGCCAGCCGCGCCGCAACGTCCTGGTAATAATCGGGATGGCCCTTGCCGACGTCGGAGCGGGTGATGTGCACTTCGGCGCCCATGGCCTTGAGGTGGAGGACTTTCTCGGTGGACATCTTGTCCGGCACCACCAACACCACCCGATAACCCTTGGCGCGGCCGACCAGCGCCAGGCCGAGCCCGGTGTTGCCGGCGGTGGCTTCGACGATGGTGCCGCCGGGCTTGAGCCGACCGTCGCGCTCGGCGGCGTCAATCATCGCCAGGCCGATGCGGTCCTTGATCGAGCCGCCGGGGTTCTGCGATTCGAGCTTGAGAAACAGGGTGCACGGGCCGGTATCAAAACGGCTGACGCGCACTAGCGGTGTGTTGCCAATCAGTTCAAGCACGGCAGGGCGGGAATCGTTCGGCATGTTGTCACCTCTTCGCGGGTATTCGCACTGAAGGACGGCAACCGGCGGCACGTCCTCGCGCGCCCGTCGCCAACAATGCATCGCTTGGACCATAGGCCGCGATTGGCTCACTCGCAACCTCGTGCGGCCAGCCGGTCACGTCGCGGCTGGAGAGATTGCGCAAGTCGACAATACTGAGTCGACGATTATTGCGCAGGAGCGAGCACCATGAAGCAGGAAAGCAGCGCGGGCGAATCGGCCTCTGCGCTGATCGACACACGAATCAAGGAATTGGGTGACTGGCGGGGCGAGACGCTCGCGCGCGTCCGGGCGATCATCAAACAGGCAGACCCCGACGTGGTCGAGGAATGGAAGTGGCGAGGCGTGCCGGTGTGGTCGCATGCCGGGATCATTTGCACCGGCGAAACCTACAAAGCGGTGGTGAAAATGACCTTCGCCAAAGGCGCTTCGCTGGAAGACCCTGCAGGCCTGTTCAACGCCAGCCTTGAGGGCAACACCCGACGGGCCATTGATGTGCATGAGGGCGAAGCGATTGACGAGAAGGCGCTGCAGGCGCTCATTCGTGCGGCGGTGGTGCTCAACACACAGTCGCCGTAACGCAACCAGTAGCAGCGTCGGGCCTGCAATGTGGGGCGGGGGACTGTTTGTATCCCTGCGTATCTGCCGCGCCCACAGCTATCTTCGCTTACAAATCCATGCCATCCGCGACACGTACGGGATACACGGCGGCGGCCTAATGAGGGCACCACAACGGTATAACCGGAGAAACGCCATGTTCCGCATCAATGCTCGTCACACCGTCAAAATGCTCGGTGTCGCTGTTGTCACCACTGCCGCGCTCGCCGCGTTCTCCGGCGTGTCTCAGGCCGAAGAAGTGAAGGCCCCAGCAAAAAGCTGGCAGACAGGGATTCATCGCACCGATCTGCTGAAAAAGGATCTCGACATCGACGGTCGCGAAGTGATCCAGGTGCGGGTTGATATCGATCCGGGTGTCTCGTCGCCCAACCACTCCCATCCCGGTGTGGAAGTGGCTTATGTCATCGACGGCACGTTCGAATATCAACTGGAAGGGCAGCCACCGGTCACGCTGAAGGCCGGTGACTCGCTGTACATCCCGGCTGGCGTCGCGCATATCGCGAAGAACATCGGGACAAAAACCAGCTCCGAACTGGCGACGTATATCGTGAAGAAAGGCGAACCGCTGGTTGTGATCAAACAGTAAGTCAAAAGCACCGCAAATCCCCTGTAGGAGCCGGCTTGCTGGCGATGGTGTGTCAGCTGAGTCGATGTCGACTGACACACCATCATCGGAACTCCGCCCGCAGCAAGCCGGCTCCTAAAGGGTTTCAACGCTTGGCGGCTAGCACGACGCCCAGCGCAGCAACGATCAGCCCCAGCGCGACCGCGAAGGTGACCCGCATCCCGTGGGCAACCGCTTCGGGCTGCGCCAGGGTGACGTCCACCGCCTGCGAGGCGAAGGCGAACACGGCGCCCAACGCGGAGGCTCCGGTGATGAGCCCGAGATTGCGCGACAGGTTGAGCATGCCCGAGACAACACCGCGCTGGTCTGGCGCAACATCCGACATGACTGTGATGTTGTTGGCTGTCTGAAACACGGCATAGCCGAGTGTGATGACCACCATCGGCGCAACGTAGCCGCCGATGCCGACTGTCAGCGGCAACACCGACAACGTGAGGCAACCGATGGCCATCGCGATCAGCCCGGCGACCGTCATCCGTTGTGCGCCGAAACGGTCGGCGATCCGGCCGGCGGGCACACCCGTCAGCGCCGCGACACACGGCCCGACCGCGAGCACTATTCCCACCACAACCGCCTTCAACCCAAGCCCGTGGGCCAGATAAAACGGCCCGACCACCAGCGTCGCCATCATCACTGTCGCCACCAGCGTGCTCATCGTCAGGCTGGCGCTCAGCACCGGGTTGCGAAACATCGGCAGTCGAATCAACGGCGAGGCAACTCGTGTCTCGATGAACGCGAAGAGCCCGACACCGCCCCCCGCCGCCAGCAGCAACCCCATATTGAACAGCCCGAAATGGCCGCGACCGAGGGTCATGGCCAGCGCATACGCCGCCAACGTCAGCGCTAACACCAGCGTGCCCCACGCATCGAAACGGCCCCCCCCGGTTGCTGGCTTCTGGCGGTCGGCGGGCAGATAGAGATGCGCGAGCACTAACGTCATCAGGCCCAAGGGCACGGTGACAAGGAAGAGCGCCCGCCAGCCGAATCCGGCAATCAGCAAACCGCCGAGCGACGGTCCCATCGCGGTGCCAATCGCCGACATCGTCCCGAGCAAACCCATGGCACTCCCGGTTTTGTTCTTCGCGACCGTCTCGCCAACGAAGGCCATGGTCAGCGCCATCATGATCGCCGCGCCGAGCCCTTGCAGTGCCCGGGCGCCAATCAACATCCCCAGTGTCGGTGCACAAGCGCACAGCGCCGAGGCCACGGTGAACACACCGATGCCGCCAAGCAGCAGCCGGCGACGCCCGATCAGGTCACCGAGCCGACCGACGCTGACGATCAGGGTGGTGATCGCCAGCAGATAAGCAATGACGATCCACTGCACTTCCTGGAACGTCGCGTTGAACACCTGCGCCAGCGTCGGCAACCCCACGTTGGCGATGCTGGTGCCGAGCGACGACAGCAGCATCGACAGCGACAGGCTGATCAGCGCCCAGCGTACGGAAGGGGTCTGTGGTGCGCTGTCTACGAGGGCAATAGTCGGCTTCATTCTGTCTCTCTTGATCTGGCCACTCCCGAAGCGGAGCTATCGGAAATCTACGCCGGCGCCTAACATGGCGGAAGGCGCACGGTTTGCACTGTACTCGTGCGTTCAACGCCATCTCACTTTGCCGCGGGGCGATCCATGTCCAATCCCGATTTCAATCTGCTGGTCACCCTCGATGTGCTGCTCGCCGAGGGCAGCGTGGCGCGGGCGGCCAAACGCTTGCGGTTGAGCCCTTCAGCGATGAGTCGGGCGTTGGCAAGGTTGCGAGAAACCACAGGCGACCCGCTGCTGGTCAGGGCCGGGCGCGGGCTTGTCGCCACGCCGCGGGCGCTGGAACTGCGAGAGCGGGTCAGCCAGTTGGTGCAGGACGCCGAAGCAGTGTTGCGTCCGGCGCAGCAGCCAGACCTGAAGCAAGTGGTCCGCACGTTCACATTGCGCACCAGCGAAGGTTTTGTGGAGAACTTCGGCGCGCCGCTCATTGCACGCCTCGCCGAACAAGCCCCCGGCGTGCGTCTGCGCTTCATGCACAAACCTGACAAGGACAGCACGTCGCTGCGTGACGGGACCGTTGATCTGGAAACCGGTGTGGTGGGGAGTGCCGCCGGGCCTGAGCTGCGTACGCAGGGTTTGTTCCGCGACCGTTTTATCGGGGTGGTGCGAACGGATCACCCGCTGAACCAGGGCGAGATCACTCCGGAGCGTTTTGCGGCAGGCGGCCATATCAGCGTCTCGCGGCGTGGGCTCGACAAGGGGCCTGTCGATGAAGCGCTGGCGACGCTGCAACTGGAACGGCAAGTCGTGACCACCGTTGCCGGTTTCTCGACTGCGTTGGCGCTCGCCCGCGCCACTGACCTGATCGCTACCGTTCCTGAGCGCCACACCGAAAACCTGCGGGCGGGCATGCACAGCTTTGCGCTGCCGCTTTCCTTGCCGGAGTTCACTGTAGCGATGCTGTGGCATCCACGGCTGGATGCCGATCCGGTGCATCGCTGGCTACGAGGGTGTGTTCGTGAGGTCTGCGCGCAATAACGTCGCGGCAACGCGCAGGAAATGGCCGCGACCACGGTGTTGCGTGTCTTGATGAACGAGTTTTCCTGCAAGATCCGCACGGGCGGGCCGAAGGACGCAGACGCTGATCTGGATTTGCCGATCTGGGCGGGTGTGTTGCCGATCAAGTCGGCACCGCTGCCACCGCTGCCACCGGTGCCGGAGGACGCCGGTAGGGTTGCGCCGGCGTATGTCACTGACTGGCGTTGACGGGTGACCTCAAAAAGTGAACGACCGAGACGAGTGCTGAGCCAGTTCGGCATCCAGCAGGTGTTCGGCCAGCACATCATTCAAAAAGCGGAACTGATCGTTGAGCCCGACCACTTCGTTGCTGAAGTGGTTGGCGGCGGCTGGCATCAGCAGCGCTTCGAAATTCTTGTCGAACACCAGCGACAGCACTTTGCGCGAGACGACCTGCTGCGAGTAGTAGTTGTTGCCGAACACCGGAAAGCTCACGGCGAGGGTGACGGTGTGGATCATGATGT
Source organism: Pseudomonas sp. SJZ080 (assembly GCF_007828295.1). Lineage (NCBI taxonomy): Bacteria > Pseudomonadati > Pseudomonadota > Gammaproteobacteria > Pseudomonadales > Pseudomonadaceae > Pseudomonas > Pseudomonas sp. SJZ080. The sequence goes on along the minus strand of NZ_VIUK01000007.1, from coordinate 59,124 downwards.
GTGCTCCTCGGTCAGGACGTACCACGAAAAAACGGTCAGCGTGAAGGCTGTCAGGGCCAGGCAGGTCAGCAGATGGATCAACATGATTTGCCCCTCCGGTTCGGGGTTTTGTGTCGGGTTGAAGTTGATCCTACGCTGACGGTTCATGAGCGGAAGGCATTCACGGCGATGGTGAATATCGATGTGAGTGATGGTCGGGTTTTGTGGTGTTCATTCAGGCCTCTTCGCGAGCAAGCCCGCTCCCACAGTGTTGTGTGGTGTAACGAAGATTCGTGAGCGACGCTGGTCCCCTGTGGGAGCGGGCTTGCTCGCGAAGAGGCCCATGAGAACACCATCAACCCCAGAGCAGGCACCCACTGCCGCCTATACTCAAATCAGGGTGCTTTAACCCCCGGATATCCTGTTCGGGGGAAGACCGTAGGACATGCGATCTTGAACCTGCGTTCGCTGATCGTCGCCGTGCTGCTGGTGTTGGCGGGATGCGTCACGCCTGCGCGTGCGCCGGCGCCAGCGCCGCCGGTGATCATTTCCCCGATCACCTGGCAGCAGGTGGATCGGGACATCGTCGCCGCGTCCCAGTCCGCTACCGAACAGGCAAGAATCTACTCGCGCGGCGCCATGGATTACTGGCGAACCCGGGTCTATCAACTGACCGAAGAAAACTTCATTCCCTGGTTCAGTAGCTACTGGACCCAGGAATGGCTGTCGATGAAGGTCAGCTGGTACTCCCTCAGTGCCCAAGGCGAGCAGGAAGCTTCGTCCAAGCGCCTGGCAGCCTATCTGCTGGAGCAATACCAGAAGCGTGTGCTGGCGCCGGCCGCGGTAGAGATTGATCCCGAGCAGATCCTCGGTCTGGCCACGGCGTTCTACGTGGATATTCTTCAGGAAGAACTGCAAAAAATCTCCCAACGCCACGGCGTTCCAATGGCCCAGCTCAATGGCCGTATCCAGAAAATCCCGGCCATCGCCCTCGGGCCGCCGCCCGCACGGGACGCTTCGCTGTACCAGGTCGTGCACACCCAGCCGCTCAATACCCTGCCGGCGTACGCAGCGCTGATCGACAAGATTCACAAGGCCGGCGGTAGCAAGGGGGTTGATTCGACCGACACCGCCATGGCGCCCGTGGCCAAGCGCGCCAGCAAAAGGATGGAAGCCGAAATGGCCCCGCGCGGTGCCGCCAGCGCGGTGTCCGCAGCGGTGGGCAAACTCGCCGGAGGCTTGATTACGCTGGGCGTGGCGGGGATTCGCGCGCTGATCCAGGCCAACGACCGACCGGACAGTGAGGCACTGATTCGCAGCAGTCTGGGCAACACGTTCGACAAGGCCTGGATAAAAATGGTGCAGAACCCAACCACCGGTGTGATGGCGGGCACGTTGTACATGGCAGGGCAGATTGAGGGCAATCTGGCGGGGAGTGCCGAAATACCGTCGGTCAGTTCGGGCAGCGACGCTGTCGATTGGAGTCCGTCCGAACCGACTAACCCGCAGATCGCCCCATAACCCAAGGAGAACGACCATGTCCTACGTTGATGGCTTCCTCGCAGCCGTACCCACGGCCAACCGCGAAAAATTCAAAAAACACGCCGAAACCGCTGCGGCCATTTTCAAGGAAAGCGGCGCGCTGAGCCTCGCCGAATGCTGGGGGGACGACGTGCCCGACGGCAAGGTGACTTCGTTTCCGATGGCGGTGAAACTCAAGGAAGACGAAACCGTCGTGTTTTCCTGGATCGTCTGGCCGGACAAGGCGACCCGCGACGCCGGGATGGAAAAACTCATGAACGATCCGCGCATGCAGCCGGACGTCAATCCGATGCCGTTCGACGGGCAGCGTCTGGTGTTCGGTGGTTTTGAAATGATCGTGAAAGCGTGAGCCTCAACCGCAGGATCACTCCGGCGCCGGGGTGATCCTGCAACTTTTTCGATTACGGATCTCGCTGTCCGTCGGTCGCTCCCTGACGAACTCGAAACGCGGCTCACCTTCGCTATAGTGAACCAGCCAGCCCCATTCCAGCTCTGACTCATCCTGACCCGGTTGCGGTGGCGTGGCCCACCATGGCTCTTTGCTGATGATCTCTCGCATGGGGCCCTCCCGTCGATTCGGTTGGTTCAACTATAACGTGCGTGTCAGGAGGTGCCAGGCGTGAGCGACGAAACCCCGGAGCCGGTCAAACGGCTGTTTTTTGCATTGGGTTGCCCGCCCGAGCAACGCAAGGCCATCGCCCAATGGCGCAGCGCGCTGCAATTGCGCAATGGGCGCCCGGTGCCGGCGGAAAATTTTCATCTGACATTGCTGTTTCTGGGCTCGGTGGGTGTAGCGCAGATTGCCGAGATCTGCGTGGCGGTGGCGAAGGTTCGTGTGCCGGGTGTGGTGTTGCGGGTGGCACTGGATCGGCTGGATGTCTGGCGCAGGGCAGGGGTGCTGATCCTCGCGCCGGAGCAGGCGCCGCCGGAGTTGTTGCGGCTGGTGTATGCGCTGGAGCAGGCGATGTTGCCGTTCGGCTTTGACGAGGCGTCGAAGGAATTCCGGCCGCACCTGACGTTGATGCGCGACTATCGGGCGCCGGTGCCTGAATCGGCGACGCCGCCGGAGTTTTTTCTGCGGGCAGACCGATTTGCTTTGTTCGAATCGCACAAGGGCCGCTATCGGGCGCTGGCCGAATGGCCGCTGGTTCCGGCATAAAAAAAGCGCCCGAGGAGGGCGCCAAACTCACCTTAACCGAGGAAGCCAGGTGAGGCCGTTCGTCAGAGAGGAGTGCAGCGGTGGTAAGGCGCTGCGTGAACGGAAAACGGTAAGTGGCCAGCATCTATGTTGAAGGTTATGGCCTCATCGCCAGCAAGCCGGCTCCTACAATGATCTGCGGCGCGACGCATACCCTGTAGGAGCTGGCTTGCCGGCGATGGCGATTTCGGATTCAGCGACTATTTCCCGAGCTTCACCCGCGTCCAGCCACGGGTCATCACCCGCTGAATCCCGATCGGCATGTCCGGAATCGCATACAACGTCGCCATCACGGCCAGAGGCGGATACGACCCCGGATCATTGCGGATCGCCTCATCCACCAATGGCGTCGCCGCTGCGTTGGCGTTGCTGTAGCCGATGTTGTTGGTGATTTCGGCAATGATGTCCGCACGCATCAGGAAGTTCATGAACAGGTAGGCGTTCTCGACGTTCGCCGCATCCCGCGGGATCGCGACCATGTCGTAGAAACTGCCGGCGCCTTCTTTCGGAATGCTGTAGTCGATCTTCACCTTGTCGCCCGCTTCCTGCGCGCGGGCCTTGGCTTGCAGCACGTCGCCGGAATAACCGACCGCCACGCAGATGTTGCCATTGGCCAGGTCGGAGATGTACTTCGACGAATGGAAGTACGCCACCGACGGCCGGATCTTCATGAACAGCGCTTCCGCTTCGGCGATCTGCGCCTTGTCCTGGGAGTTCACCGGGTAGCCCAGATAGTGCAGGGCCGCGGGCAGCATCTCGGTCGGCGAATCGAGGAAACTGATGCCGCAGGCTTTCAGTTTTTCCGCGTTTTCCGGTTTGAACAGCAAATCCCAGGAGTGGGTCGGGGCGTTGGCGCCAAGCACTTCCTTGACCTTCTGCGGGTTGAAACCAATACCGATCGAGCCCCACATGTACGGGAAGGCGTGACCGTTATCCGGATCGCTGGCAGAGGCGTTTTTCAGCAGGACCGGGTTGAGGTTTTTCCAGTTCGACAGCTTCGACTTGTCCAGTTCCTGGTAGACGCCAGCCTTGATCTGCTTGGCCAAAAAGCTGTTGGACGGCACGACGATGTCGTAGCCGGATTTGCCCGCGAGCAGGCGTGCTTCAAGGGTTTCATTGCTGTCGAACACATCGTAGGTCACGCGGATGCCGGTCTCGTCTTCGAACTTCTTGACGGTGTCCGGGGCGATGTAATCCGACCAGTTGTAGACGCGCAGTACCTTGTCATTGGCCTGGGCGCCGGTGGCCATTGCGCCCATTAAGGACAGTGTCAGCAGAGTCCTGCCAAACATTTTCATCGGTACAACTCCATTCTCTTTTTATTCAAAATCACACAGCAAGAAAGCTTGCACGTTACTTGTAGGAGCGAGCTTGCTCGCGAAAAACCTGAGGACGCCGCGTTCAATCAGACAGCCCGCGTTATCGTTGAAGTCCATCGCGAGCAAGCTCGCTCCTACAGGTGAGGGGGCGGTGTTACGCCGTCGCTTCTACCACCTGCTTTTTCGGCTGTTGCCAGGATTCGCTGGCGGTCTGGTCCATCGCTTCCTGGATCGCCCGTTTACGGGTGGCTTCGGCGCGGCGGCTGAAGTACCAGACCATGAAGGTCACGATCGAAACGGCGAGCAGAATCAGGCTGGCCACGGCGTTGATCTCAGGCTTCACCCCCAGACGCACCGCCGAGAACACTTCCATCGGCAGGGTCGTCGAACCCGGGCCGGACACGAAGCTCGCCAACACCAGATCATCCAGCGACAGGGCAAACGACATCATGCCGCCGGCCGCCAGCGACGGCGCGATCATCGGAATGGTGATCAGGAAAAACACCTTGAACGGCTTCGCCCCGAGGTCCATGGCCGCTTCTTCGATGGACAGGTCCAGCTCACGCAAACGCGCCGACACCACCACCGCCACATACGCCGCGCAGAACGTGGTGTGGGCAATCCAGATGGTGACGATGCCACGCTCCATCGGCCAGCCGATCAGCTGCGCCATGGCCACGAACAGCAGCAACAGCGACAGCCCGGTGATCACTTCCGGCATCACCAACGGCGCGGTCACCAGACCACCGAACAGCGTACGACCCTTGAAACGCGTCACGCGAGTCAGCACAAACGCCGCGAGCGTCCCCAGCGCCACCGCCGCAATCGCGGTGTAGCAGGCGATTTCCAGCGAGCGCACCACCGAGCCCATCAGTTGCGTGTTATCGAGCAACCCGGCGTACCACTTGAACGACCAGCCACCCCAAACGGTGACCAGCTTGGAAGCGTTGAACGAGTAGATCACCAGAATCAGCATCGGCAAGTAGATAAACGACAGGCCGAATACCAGCATGAACTTTGAAAATCCGAAGCGTTTCATCCCCGTGCCTCCATCTCTTTGGCCTGGCTGCGGTTGAACAGCAGAATCGGCACAATCAGGATCAACAGCATCACCACCGCCAGGGCAGATGCCACCGGCCAGTCGCGGTTGTTGAAGAACTCTTGCCACAGCACACGGCCAATCATCAGGGTTTCCGGGCCGCCCAGCAGTTCCGGAATCACGAACTCACCGACCACCGGAATGAACACCAGCATGCAACCGGCGATGATCCCGTTCTTGGCCAGCGGCACGGTGATTTTCCAGAAGTTGTTGAAGTTGCTCGAACCCAGGTCAGAACCCGCTTCCAGCAAGCTTTGATCGTGCTTGACCAGGTTGGCGTACAACGGCAACACCATGAACGGCAGGTAGGCATAAACCACGCCGATGTACACGGCTGTGTTGGTATTGAGGATCTCGATCGGGTGATCGGTCAGCCCGGTCCACATCAAAAACGCGTTGAGCAAACCGTTGTTGCTGAGGATGCCCATCCACGCATAAACGCGGATCAGGATCGCGGTCCAGGTCGGCATCATGATCAACAGCAGCAAGACGTTTTGCGCTTCCTTGCTCGCTTTGGTGATCGCGTAGGCCATCGGGAAGCCGATCACCAGGCACATCAGCGTGCTGAAAAACGCGACCTTCAACGAGCCGAAGTAGGCCGAGATGTACAGCTCATCCTCGGTCAGCAGCAGGTAGTTACCGACATTCAGGAACAGCTGGAATTTCTGTTCGGCGAAGGTATAGATCTCGGAGTAAGGAGGAATGGCCAGCGCCGCTTCCGAGAAGCTGATCTTCATCACCAGGAAGAACGGCAACAGGAAAAACAGGCACAGCCACAGGAATGGAATCCCGATGACGAGCTTTCGACCACTCGGCATCAGCCGCATGAACTGCTGATTGAGTGTTTTCATGAGCGCAGTACCACGCCGCTGTCGTCTTCCCACCACACGTAGACCTTGTCGTCCCAAGTCGGACGCGCGCCACGGCGTTCGGCGTTGGCCATGAACGACTGCACGACTTTGCCGCCAGGCAGTTCGACGTAGAACACCGAGTGTCCGCCGAGGTAGGCGATGTCATGCACCTTGCCCTGGGACCAGTTGTAGCGGCTTTCGGGCTGGGTGGTGCTGACCAGCATTTTCTCCGGACGGATCGCGTAGGTGATCGACTTGTCCTGCACCGAAGTGCTGACGCCGTGACCGACGTAGATCTTCTGTTCCAGATCCTTGCTGTGAATGATCGCGTGACCTTCAAGGTCTTCCACGACCGTGCCTTCGAAGGCGTTCACGTTGCCGATGAATTCGCAAACCATGCGGCTGACGGGGGCTTCATAGATGTCGACCGGGCTGCCGATCTGGGCGATCCAGCCCAGGTGCATGATCGCGATGCGCTGGGCCATGGTCATGGCCTCTTCCTGATCGTGGGTCACCATAACGCAGGTCACGCCGACGCGCTCGATGATTTCCACCAGTTCAAGTTGCATTTGCGAACGCAGCTTTTTATCCAGCGCGCCCATCGGTTCGTCGAGCAGCAACAGCTTCGGACGCTTGGCCAGGGAGCGGGCGAGGGCCACACGTTGACGCTGACCGCCGGACAACTGATGGGGTTTGCGTTTGGCGTATTGGGTCATGTGCACCAGGCGCAGCATTTCTTCTACGCGGGCGTCGATTTCACTGGCGGGCAAACGGTCCTGCTTGAGGCCGAACGCAATGTTCTGCGCCACGGTCATGTGCGGGAACAGGGCGTACGACTGGAACATCATGTTGATCGGCCGTTCGTAGGGCGGCATGTCGGTGATGTCCACGCCATCGAGCAGAATCCGCCCTTCGGTCGGGCGCTCGAAGCCGGCGAGCATGCGCAGCAGCGTCGATTTGCCGGAACCGGAACCGCCGAGCAGGGCGAAGATTTCCCCTTGATGAATCTCAAGCGAAACATCGTCCACTGCGGTGGTTTCGTCGAATTTCTTGGTGACGCGGTCGACTTTCACCAGCACCTTTTTCGGTGACGGGTGACCTTCAAGAGCCTTCCTGTAAATGCTGGAGGCGTTTGCCATGTGAAACTCCCAACAGGTTTCAGTCGTCGGGCCAACGCGGCCTGACTTAAGAGTGGATTGCAAGCCCGGGGTGCAGTGATCCCCTGTGGGAGCGGGCTTGCCCGCGAAAGCGGTGTATCAGGCAACAATGATGTCGACTGACACGCTGTCTTCGCGAGCAAGCCCGCTCCCACAGGGATTTGCGTTTGGATCAATTGCTTCATCCATACCGCTCGGGCTTATTCGGCGCCGCCGTCCTGGCTGCCTGGGTCGTACTTGTTGTTATTGCAGTGTGTTGTTGTCGCGAGCCACGGACGCGCAAAGGCACGCCCGCCAAACTCGCGGGGGCAGTAAATGGGTGTTTTGGGTCAGCGGGTTTTACGCAGCGCGGCCCGTCGCCGGCAGGCATCGCCGAACGCCTGGAAAATTCTCAAATAGGGCGGATTCGAAAGCACCTGCCATTCCGGGTGCCATTGCACGCCGACGGCGAAGGTCGGGCTGTGGTCCACCGAGATCGCCTCGATCAGACCGTCTGGCGCAATCGCTTCGGCACGCAGGCCGGGCGCCAGGCGATCGATGCCCTGGCTGTGAATCGAATTGACCATGAATTCGGCCGGCAGCTCCAGCGCTTCGAACACGCCACCCGGTCGCACCGTTACCGCATGCGCCGGGGCGTATTGCACCGCCAGCTCGGGGCTGTCCGCTTCGCGATGATCGAGCATGCCCGGCAGTTCATGCACCTTCTGGTGCAGGCTGCCGCCGAACGCCACGTTCATTTCCTGAAAGCCGCGGCAGATGCCGAGCACAGGAACGCCCGCCGCAATGGCCGCACGCAATAAAGGAAGGGTCGTGGCGTCTCGCGCCGGATCGTGATCCGTGCCGGGGGCGCTGGCCGGGCCTTGATAGTGGAAAGGCTCCACATTCGACGGCGAGCCGGTCAGCAACAGACCGTCGAGGTGCGCGAGCACATCCTCGATTTCGGTCAGTTCGCCTAAGGAAGGAATGACCACAGGCAGCCCCAGAGCCGCGACGCTGACAGCACGCAAGTACTTGTCGCCGCTGATGTGGTAGGGGTGCGGGCCAATCTGTTTGATGCACGCAGTAACACCGATCAATGGCTTGAATGCCATTTTTATCACCTCGAAGTTTCACACTTGAACGAGCTTTTCCGGAGCTTAGCCTTGTTGATTTTAATTAACAACTCTCATGTAAAAAATTCTAAACGCCACACGTCCGATCGCTAGTCTTTGCGCGGCGTCCAAGGCTCATCTGGCACTCTCGTGCCCAAAAAAGCCCCGAAAATAAAGGATGAGAGGCTGAGTGTTCGCTATTGACTTCACTTTGCCGTTCGGGTTGACTGGGCTCGCAACAAGGTAGCGAACATAATAATTAACAGCTAATAGGTGCATCATGTCGGTCCCTCTGCGTGCCGTTCAACTCAACGAAGCAAACGCATTCCTTAAGAAATATCCTGAGGTTTTGTACGTCGACCTTCTGATTGCGGATATGAACGGTGTGGTGCGCGGCAAGCGCATCGAGCGCACCAGTCTTCATAAGGTTTACGAAAAAGGCATCAACCTCCCGGCGTCTCTGTTTGCCCTCGACATCAACGGCTCTACGGTGGAAAGCACCGGCCTGGGTCTGGACATCGGCGACTCCGACCGGATCTGCTTCCCCATCCCTGGCACCCTGAGCATCGAGCCGTGGCAGAAGCGCCCAACCGCTCAGTTGCTGATGACCATGCACGAACTGGAAGGCGAGCCTTTCTTCGCTGACCCGCGTGAAGTGCTGGCCAACGTGGTGCGCAAATTCGACGAACTCGGCCTGACTATCTGCGCGGCGTTCGAGCTGGAGTTCTACCTGATCGACCAGGACAACGTGAACGGTCGTCCGCAGTCGCCGCGTTCGCCGGTATCGGGCAAGCGTCCTGTGTCGACCCAGGTGTATTTGATCGACGACCTGGACGAATACGTCGATTGCCTGCAAGACATCCTCGAAGGCGCGAAAGAGCAGGGTATTCCTGCCGACGCCATCGTCAAGGAAAGCGCCCCGGCGCAATTCGAAGTGAACCTGCATCACGTCAATGACCCGATCAAGGCCTGCGACTACGCGGTGTTGCTCAAGCGTCTGGTGAAAAACATCGCCTACGACCACGAGATGGACACCACGTTTATGGCCAAGCCGTATCCGGGCCAGGCGGGCAACGGTTTGCACGTGCACATTTCGATTCTCGACAAGCAGGGCAACAACATCTTCGCCAGCGAGGATCCCGAGCAGAACGCCGCGCTGCGACACGCGATCGGCGGTGTGCTCGAGACCCTGCCGGCGCAGATGGCGTTCCTCTGCCCGAACGTCAACTCGTACCGTCGTTTCGGCGCGCAGTTCTATGTACCGAACTCGCCGAGCTGGGGCATCGACAACCGTACCGTCGCGGTACGTGTGCCGACCGGTTCAGCGGACTCAGTGCGCATCGAACACCGCGTTGCCGGTGCGGATGCCAACCCGTACTTGCTAATGGCTTCGGTGCTGGCCGGTATCCATCACGGCCTGACCAACCAGATCGAACCGGGTGCTCCGGTCGAAGGCAACAGCTACGAGCAAAACGAGCAGAGCCTGCCGAACAACCTGCGCGATGCACTGCGCGAGCTGGACGACAGCGAAGTCATGGCCAAGTACATCGACCCGCTGTACATCGACGTGTTCGTGGCCTGCAAGGAAAGCGAGCTGGCCGAGTTCGAGAACTCCATCTCGGACCTTGAGTACAACTGGTACCTGCACACCGTTTGACGAGATCTGCGTCGTCCACACCTCTCGTGCACGACACAAAACTCTGTAGGAGCCGGCTCGCCGGCGATGGCGGCCGCTCAGCCACCACAAATGCCCAAGGCCACCCAACATTCCTCTGCGTCGAGTCACAACCATGACAAACACTCGCAGCGACTGGGAACAACGCTTCCAGTCCCTAACCATCGAAGGCCGTGCCTTCATCGATGGCCAATACCGCGCCGCCCTCAGCGGTGACACCTTCGAATGTGTCAGCCCGGTCGACGGCCGATTCCTGGCCAACGTCGCCAGCACCGACGAAGCCGACGCCAACGAAGCCGTCGCCGTCGCGCGTAGAACCTTCGACTCCGGCATCTGGGCCAACCTCGCTCCGGCCGAGCGCAAGCGCATCCTGATCCGCTTCGCCGACCTGATTCTGGCCAACCAGGAAGAACTCGCCCTGCTCGAAACCCTCGACATGGGCAAGCCGATCAACGACTCGATGAACATCGACATCCCGGCGACCGCCAACGCGATCCGCTGGACCGCCGAAGCCATCGACAAGATCTACGACGAAGTCGCCGCCACGCCACACGACCAACTCGGCCTCATCACCCGCGAACCTGCCGGTGTTGTTGCCGCCATCGTGCCGTGGAATTTCCCGCTGATCATGGCCAGCTGGAAGTTCGCCCCGGCGCTCGCAGCGGGCAACTCGTTCATCTTGAAGCCCTCGGAAAAGTCGCCACTGACCGCGATCCGCATCGCGCAGTTGGCACTGGACGCCGGTATCCCGAAAGGCGTGTTCAACGTCCTGCCGGGCTACGGCCACACCGTCGGCAAGGCGCTGGCGTTGCACATGGACGTCGACGTGCTGGCCTTCACCGGCTCGACCGCGATTGCCAAGCAGCTGATGATCTACGCCGGCCAAAGCAACATGAAACGCGTCTGGCTCGAAGCAGGGGGGAAGAGTCCGAACGTGGTGTTCGCCGATGCGCCGGATCTGCGCGCGGCAGCACAAGCGGCGGCCAGCGGCATCGCCTTCAATCAAGGCGAAGTCTGCACCGCCGGTTCGCGATTGCTGGTGGAGCGTTCGATTCGCGAGCAGTTCATTCCGTTGTTGGTGGAAGCGCTGCAAGCCTGGAAACCGGGGCACGCCCTCGATCCGCAAACCACCGTCGGTGCGGTCGTCGATCAGCGTCAACTGGACAACGTGCTGCGCTACATCCAGGTCGGCAAAGACCAGGGCGCGCAACTGATCGCGGGCGGCAGTCGCACCCTCGAAGCCACCGGCGGCCTGTACGTGGAGCCGGCGATTTTCGACGGCGTGACCAACGCCATGACCATCGCCCGTGAAGAAATCTTCGGCCCGGTGCTCTCGCTGATCACCTTCGACACCGCTGAAGAAGCCCTGGCCATCGCCAACGACAGCATCTTCGGCCTGGCCGCCGGCGTCTGGACCAGCAACCTGAGCAAGGCCCACACCTTCGCCCGCGGCTTGCGCGCCGGCAGCGTCTGGGTCAACCAGTACGATGGCGGTGACATGACCGCGCCGTTCGGCGGGTACAAGCAGTCGGGTAACGGTCGGGACAAATCGCTGCACGCGTTCGACAAATACACCGAACTCAAAGCGACCTGGATCAAGCTCTAACACTTCTACAACGGCGGCCGCCGGCACATGCCAGCGGCCATCGGAGAAACCTATGAAACAGACTCATGTAAACAGTTACTACGCCGCAACCCGCAACTTCACCGGCGATTTCCCTGTGCTGGAACAAGCGGTGGACTGCGACGTCTGCGTGATCGGCGCCGGCTACACCGGTCTGTCCTCGGCGCTGTTCCTCGCCGAAGCCGGCTACAGCGTGACCGTGCTCGAGGCCGCCAAAGTCGGGTTCGGTGCCAGCGGTCGCAACGGTGGCCAACTGGTCAACTCCTACAGTCGCGACGTCGATGTCATCGAAGAACGCTACGGCGACAAGACCGCCGAAGTCCTCGGCAGCATGATTTTCGAAGGCGCCGACATCATCCGTCAGCGCATACAACACTACGACATTCAGTGCGACTACAAGCCGGGCGGCATCTTCGCTGCACTGAACAAAAAACAACTCAAAGGCCTGGCCGAGCAGAAAAACAGCTGGGAACGCTACGGCAACAAAAACCTGACCCTGCTCGACGCCGCCGACATCAAGCGCGAAGTCGGTTGCGACAACTACGTTGGCGGCCTGCTCGACATGCAGGGCGGCCATATCCACCCGCTGAACCTGGCCCTCGGCGAAGCCTCGGCCATCATCGGCCTGGGCGGCAAAATCTACGAACAATCGGCAGCGGTGGAAATCACCTACGGCGAACCGATTACCGTGCGCACCGCCAAAGGCCTGGTCCGCGCCAAATACCTGTTGATCGCCGGCAACGCTTACCTGCCGCAGGGCCTCGACAATCGTGTGACCGCCAAAAGCATGCCGTGCGGCTCGCAAATCGTCGTCACCGAACCGTTGTCGGAGAAGGTTGCGCGCAGCCTGATCAAAAACAACTACTGCGTCGAAGACTGCAACTACTTGCTCGACTACTACCGCCTCACCGCCGACAACCGCCTGCTGTACGGCGGTGGCGTGGTCTACGGCGCCCGTGAACCGGACGACATCGAGCAACTGATCAAGCCGAAAATTCTCAAGACCTTCCCGCAACTGAAGGACGTGAAGATCGACTACCGCTGGACCGGCAACTTCCTGCTGACCATGTCGCGCATGCCGCAATTCGGTCGCATCGAGAAAAACGCCTACTACATGCAAGGCTACAGCGGCCACGGCGTCACCTGCTCGCACCTGGCCGGCAAACTGATCTCGGAAATGATCCGCGGCGACGCCGAACGTTTCGATGCTTTCGCATCCTTGCCGCACATGCCCATGCTCGGCGGCCGCACCTTCCAGGCCCCGCTCACCGCCATGGGCGCCGCGTACTACGCGCTGCGCGACCGATTCGGCATCTAACCCTGGTGTAGATAATGGGGGGGATAAACATTGATTAACTGTGGGAGCGGGCTTGCTCGCGAAGGGGTCAAGCCAACCACCACCAATGCCACCTGACACACCACCACCTGTAGGAGCCGGCTTGCTGGCGATGGCGCCCGTTCAGCCAACAATTGCCTTGGCTGACACACCGCCATTGCCAGCAAGCTCAGTTCCTACAGTAGATTTAGGGTGTACACAAAACCTGTGACCAACCCGAACCAAACTGTGGGAGCGGGCTTGCTCGCGAAGAGGCCATAACAACCACCATCAATGCCACCTGACACACCACCACCTGTAGGAGCCGGCTTGCTGGCGATGGCGCCCGTTCAGCCAACAATTGCCTTGGCTGATACACCGCCATCGCCAGCAAGCCTGCTTCTACAGCAACACCCACAAACGTGATTTAATACCCGCCTTTCACAATTACGGGACAGGGAAGCGGTACTTTCGCGGCCAAAAGTCGCCCGCCATCCACCCCCATAACCCTTAAGTTTTCCTCGCATAAGGCTGTCATGGACACGGGCTCACGACTCAAATTAGTACGCGAAAGCTACAAACTCTCCCAGCGCGAGCTGGCCCGGCGTAGCGGCGTCACCAATGCCACCATCTCCCTGATCGAACAGAATCGCGTCAGTCCCTCCGTCAGCTCCCTGAAAAAACTGCTCGAAGGCATCCCCATGTCTTTGGCGGACTTCTTCACCTTCGACCAACCGCCACGCGAGCATCAATACGTGTTCCGCGCCAACGAACAGCCAGATCTAGGGCGTCATGGGTTGCGGTTGCTGTTGATTGGCGCTTCGGTGCCGAGCCGGCAAATGCGTTTGCTGCGCGAGCAATACGCGCCGGGCGCGAGTTCGGGGGAAGAGCCGATTGTGCATTCTGAAGGCGAGGAGTGTGGGCTTGTGACCCGTGGCACTGTGGAACTGACGGTGGATGGGCAGATTAGTGTGCTTAACGCTGGGGATGGCTACTACTTCCCGACGACCTTGCCGCACAAGTTCCGCAACATCGGCCAGGACGAAGCAGAAATCATCAGCGCCAACACCCCGGCGAACTTCTGATTTCTCCGGGGCTTGAACGCTGTACCCCCTAATGGATCGTGTGCGTATGGATGCCCGAACGTTTCGCTACTACCTCTGTGCATGGCTGATGGTCTTTGCCAGTTCAGGTTTTTACTCCGTGATATTGATGGCGGGGCTGAAGCAAATTTTTGGTGTGGATGACGCGTATCTCAAGGCGGTGGGACTTGCCTCTTTCGTGGTCTTTTGCATTTTCGGCGTGTGTTACCTGGCGCCGAGGTTGAAACGGATTGAGTTCGGCGAAGAGGAGCGATACACGAGTGTATAGGGTTCGAGGGTAGGGATTGTCGTCGGGGCTTCGATTGGGACCGTTCTCAGTTTTCCGGTCATTGATAAAGTCGGGTTTTTGAGAGAGTTGCCGCATTGGGGCTCGGTTGGAATTTTGTTTATTGTTTTCGCGTGTCCTGTGTCCGTGTTCTCTCACTATTTCTGGAAACCCGGCCGCAGACATTGATTAGCATCGTGACCGGTACACACTCTGCCAAGTAAATGGGCTTCACCTCATGACCACACCCCGCATCCGCCCCCTCGCACTCTGCATCTTCCATCACGATGGCAAGATACTGGTCAACGAAGCTCGCGACCCCATCACTGAAAAGCCGTTTTTCCGTCCTATCGGTGGTGGAATCGAATTTGGCGAAACCAGTGCCCAGGCTGTTACGCGAGAAGTACGGGAAGAACTCGGTTTGCCCATTACTGATGTTCGCTTGCTCGGCACGCTTGAAAGCCTATTTACGTATAACGGCACACCAGGGCACGAAATCGTGCAGGTGTATGACGCGAAGTTTGTGGATGCCAGTGTCTATGAGTTGTCGCACTTGAATGCTCAAGAAAGCGATGGTGCGGCCTTTATCGCCAAGTGGCTTCCTTGTGCTAGCTTTACTGAGGAAAAGCCATTGGTGCCTGATGGGCTCTCTGAGTTATTGAAGAAAGTCGCGTTACGAGACTAATCCCGTCATTCAGTCATATAGGGTGAAACAGTGACAGGTTGTTTTCAGGAAGGTCAGGGGTGTGCGTGATGATAGTAATTATGTAAGTCGCAAAAAATTTCGATTAGGCATCGTATTTTTATCATACGCTTAAAGGCTCTTAATAAAATTTGGCAGGCTGGTTTAAAGCCACTATGTCATTGCGTAAGGGTTCTGCACTGATTGCGCATATCGTCATTACGGATGTTTTCGCAACCATGGCCACTCTGTTTGGCTTCGCACAAATTACGTTGATCATCGTCGCGGATGTTATTGCACCCGCTACCGGTTGTTTCCCCTTTGCAAGCATTTCTCATGTCGTCGTTTTTGATGTTATCGCAACCACTGCCGCTCTGTTTGGCTTCGCACAAGTTACGTTGATCATTGTCGCGGATGTTATTGCATCCGCTACCGGTTGTTTCCCCTTTGCAAGCATTTCTCATGTCGTCGTTTTTGATGTTGTCGCAACCACTACCACTTTGCTGGGCCCTGCAATAGGCACGCTGGTCATCATCTTTGATGTTTTCGCAGTTGGCATAGGTGTACCCACTGAACATCAACAAAATCAAAAGAATGGCTCTCATCATTGGCATCCATGATTTGTCAGGAAGCAGCCTGACGCTGATTGATCCCGAATTTTTTACATCTGTGCGCCATCATATCGACATCACTTTGCAGAAAAGTTCCGTGATGGAAAGCTATTTGAGGAGGCTGTCAAAAAAACAGGTAAGTGCTCTATTCATGCTGTATAGCGTGTGAAAGAAGGTGACTAAAAAGGTGGCCGATCTACTTGGAAAATGGTCGGCCACCTTTTTTACTGGTAACCCCTTGTAGATGCTAACTGAGTACAGGCCAGGGTTAAGTCCCGGACAACCGCGGATAAGGAGTTACGAGGTAACAAAAAACGCGTCAACGCGGGTTTTTTTGAATGAAATTTGGTCACTGACCTTTGGATGTCTCAAACCCACGCTGCTCAATCACCCCAAACACATCGCTCACGTCCTGAACCAAAATCCGGGCGATGTTGGTGACGGTGTTGATGTCGTTTTCGGCGTAGTCCGGCAGGCTGGTGCAGGCCATGAGGTTGAGATACTTGAGGACGGCGTTGAGGCGTTCGCTGACGACGTTGTGCAATTCGCGGAGTGGGGCGTCGCTGTCGATGAGGAGGACGGGGTAGTCGGTGGCGAATTGGGACATGGGGGTGAAGCGGCGTGGCGGGTGTTGGGTTGTCATGGATGTAGTCCTAAAAAGATGAATCACAATCGCCATTACTCGTTTGCCGACGGAGGTCGGCTGCGCGCGTCTGGCGGTCTTCGGTGTCTTCTCTTTTGGGCTGCGAATCCCGGTCACCGACAATGGCAGCGACGGGGAAACTATAGGCTGCGATTTTGGCGCTCACAACCGGGCTGTAGGACTGTTGGGCGTTTGTTGTGGCAAGGCTGAATGCCACTGTTTTCGGGCTTGTCGCGGTGATTCGGGCCGTGTGGAGCGCCTTGGGAAATAGGGGGCAGGTTTTGGTGCCGCTTCGCGTCCCAATGGGGATAAATACCCTCACCACAAAGGGTGAATTCCTACGAGTTTTTCGGAGCTGAAGATTGAAAGATCGCAGCCTTCGGCAGCTCCTACACGGATTGAGTGGCGGCTGATCATTCAAGCTATCCAGCCAGAAACGACAAAGCCCCGAATCCTCGGGGCTTTGTCGTTTCAAATCGTGCGGTTTCCAAATCGTTAGCGCGGATTGTCCGGCGTCATTGGCGAGCCTGTGGTGAATGTGGATTCGGATCGGTGTGTTTGGGGCCGGCCAATACCCACGCGATCAGTCCGAGCAGCGGCACAAACACGATGACCACCATCCATACGAGTTTGTTGCTGGATTTGCCTTCGGCTTTGCGTACCCGGGTTATCGCCCACAACTCAACCAGCAAAAGTACTGCCGCGAGTACGATCCAGATCGTTTCTATTTGCATGAGTCACCTCCTGATAGTCATTCAGTTAGGTGGAGAGCGGTAAGTGGGGTTCATTAAATTTTGAGGATTTGTGGGTGTTTGGTGGGTGTGTTCGCGAAAGGTGTGACAGTCGAGGGTGATGTTGAATGTCCGGGCCCCTTCGCGAGCAAGCCCGCTCCCACAGTGGGGTGGTTTAGGCGGGCGCATTGTTGCGTCCGCCTGTGATCCCTTTATGCGGCGTTGCCAATCACTTCGATGATGCGCTGCGCGATGTAGTCCACGTGTGTTTCGAGGGCGAAGTGTCCGGTGTCGAGTAGTTCGACTACGGCATTGGGGTTGTCGCGTTTGAACGCTTCTGCGCCAGGCGGGATGAAGAAGGGGTCGTTCTGGCCCCAGATGGCCAGTGTCGGCAGTTGGGTCTCACGGAAGAAGCGCTGAAAGTCCGGGTAGCGTTTGAGGTTGTTCGCGTAGTCCAGGAACAGGTCGAGCTGGATGTCTTTGTTGCCCGGCCGCTCCAATAGCAGCGCGTCGAGGGTGTAGGACTCGGGGGCGATGAGCTCCGGCGTGCTGACGCCGTGTTCGTACTGCCAGCGCGTGCCTTCCAGGTGCAGGATCGCATCGGCGATGACTTGGCGGTTCTCGGCCGACGGTTCTGCCCAGTAAGCTCTGATCGGCGCCCAGGCATCGCCCAGTCCTTCGAGGTAGGCGTTGCCGTTTTGCGAGATCAGCGCGGTCATTCTTTCGGGGTGTTTGACCGCCAGTCTCAGGCCGGTCGGTGCGCCGTAATCGAAGACGTACATCGCGTAGCGTTTCAGCCCGAGGGTCTCGACGAAATGGCCCAGCGTTTCTGCCAGTGCGTCGAAGCTGTACGCGTATTCGCGCTCCGCAGGCACCTCGGTGAATCCAAACCCGGGCAGGTCCGGGGCGATGATGTGGAAGTGCGCAGAGAGCAACGGGATGAGCTGGCGGAACTGGTGGGATGAGCTGGGAAAGCCATGGAGCAGAAGGAGGGTCGGCTTGCCTGGTTCTCCTGCCTCACGGTAGAAGACGCGGACGCCGTCGACGTCGGCGAATGTGTAGCGAATGGGTGCAGTGGTGGTCGTCATGATTATTGTCCTCGTAACCGCCTGGATGAGTTCAAGCCGGTTTGCGAGGCTGAATCTGGCACGATAAAAGTAACCTGTCAAAGTAATTTTAAGGGGTTACTTATTTTCGACCTCAAGCATCGATGACTTTCTTTTGCCGTTCGCGATGGGCCGCCGCTTTCGCCCTGTTTCCGCAGACCGCCATGCTGCACCAGCGGCGTTTTCTGCCACGGGTGTGGTCGACGAACATCAGGGTGCAACCCGGTCCTTCACAGCATTTGACGTTGGTAAAATCTTCATCGCTGACGAACTGCGCGAGCACTTCGCCCAGGGGCAGCAGCAGGGAATCCGGGCTGCGCCAGCGGCGTTTCAGTTCCCAGGCGAGTTTCGGTGTTTCACCGTCCTGCAGCGTGATCTGTGTGTACTTCTCGTCCCGTTCGAGCAAGCGGTTCAAGGCGTCGAGCTCTGTCAGGGCTGCGGCCTCCAGCGGTTTGCCTTTGTATTTCAGGACAAAGCCGCGAAACCACTCGCGCAATGAACGTGCCTGCGCCGCAACTGTTTCCAGCTCGCCCGGCATCGCTTGGGCTTGAAGCCGTTGCAGTATCTCG
Source organism: Pseudomonas sp. SJZ080 (assembly GCF_007828295.1). Classification (NCBI taxonomy): domain Bacteria; kingdom Pseudomonadati; phylum Pseudomonadota; class Gammaproteobacteria; order Pseudomonadales; family Pseudomonadaceae; genus Pseudomonas; species Pseudomonas sp. SJZ080. Next base: position 40,564 of record NZ_VIUK01000007.1, on the reverse strand, counting down.
TCTTCCACCCAGCCCGATTGTTTCAGCCAATCGAGCCAGCCGTTGCCGTCGTCGATCCAGTCGACGGGTTCATCGACGGGCGTTGCTATCGAGTTCAGGAAATCGAGAGCGGCGGCGTCGGCGACGAAGAGGGCCGGTCCACGGGAAGTGCTGTTCATGAGGGGGTCCACTAAAGCCTGGATTGATAAGGTTTAGCGTAACCACTCAAAAGGCATTCGACAAGTTACTATTGAATTGATAACCTCTTTGTGATTCTCAGTGTGGTTACTGATCCGGCTCAGCTCTTTACCTCCTGGTTCCTGCCGTAGACATCTTCCAGACGCTTGATATCGTCCTCGCCCAGGTAGCTGCCGGTCTGCACTTCGATAACTTCCAACGGGATTTTTCCGGGGTTGGCCAGCCGATGTACCGATGCGATCGGGAGGTAGGTGGACTGGTTTTCAGTGAGCAGGAACACCTTGTCGTTGCATGTCACCTGGGCGGTGCCTGAGACCACGATCCAGTGTTCGGCGCGGTGGTGATGCATTTGCAGGGACAGTTGCGCGCCAGGCTTCACGGTGATGTGTTTGACCTGGTGGCGGATGCCGTTGTCCACCGAATGGTAACTGCCCCAAGGACGATACACCGCACAGTTGTTCTGGGTTTCCGAGCGGTTTTGGGCGTCGAGCGTATTCACCAGTTTTTTCACGTCTTGCACGTTGTCGCGGTGCGCGACCATCAGTGCATCCTCGGTTTCTATCACGACCAGATTTTCCACCCCGAGCAGGGTCACCAGCTTGCTACTGCCATGTACGTAGCAACTGCGGCTGTTGTAGCTGACGACATCGCCCTTGAGTACGTTGCCGTTGGTGTCCTTTTCGTGCACATCCCACAGCGAAGACCAGCAACCGACATCGCTCCAGCCAGCGCTGAGCGGGACGACCCAGGCGCGCTGGGTGCGTTCCATTACCGCGTAGTCGATGGAGTTGTCCGGGCAGCATTCGAAGGTGGCCCGATCGATGCTGGTCACGCCTTCGCTGCTGGGGCTACGCTCCAGGGCGAGCACGCAGTTCTCGTACATGTCCGGTTCGTGCGTGCGCAGCTCTTCGAGATAGCGGCTGGCACGGAACAGGAACATGCCGCTGTTCCAGAAGTACTCGCCGGAGCGGACAAATTCGGCGGCGGTTTGCGCGTCGGGTTTCTCGATAAATTTTTCGACCTTGAAAGCACTGGCGTCGGCATCACTGCAGTCGGCCTTGATGTAGCCGAAGCCGGTTTCCGGGCGCGTTGCCGGAATGCCGAACAGCACGAGGTTGCCTTTGAGCGCTTCCTCCTGCGCGTTTGCCAGTGTGGCGCGTAAGGCGGGAACGTCGCTGATCACATGGTCGGCAGGCAGTACCAGCATGAGCTCGTCGCGACCATCGGCGATCAGTTTCAGGGCCGCCAGCGCCACCGCCGGTGCGGTGTTGCGACCGAAGGGTTCGAGCAGGATCGCCTTCGGGGTGCAGCCGATGGCGGCGAGTTGCTCATTGACGAGGAAGCGATGCTCCTGATTACAGACCACGATCGGCTTGCCGATGCCATCGAACGCCAAGCGCTGCAGGGTTTGTTGAAACAGCGATCCTTCGCCGGCCAGGCTCAGGAATTGTTTGGGGTACAACTTGCGCGACAGCGGCCACAATCGCGAACCACTGCCGCCGGACAGGATGACTGGAATCATTTTTCTTACCTCTCGCACCTTCATCAATCGACATAAAGGCGCTTCGCACAGCGAAGGACTGCCTTCCATTATTCAAAACACAAGCCCGATCCAGAATGGCCGCATCGGCTGATGCAGTTATTCCTTCTGGTCAGCAAAGAGCTGGGTGATGTCGCCGCCCAGGCGGTAGTTTTTCATCGGCTCGACTGACTGGCGCCAGCGGTCGGTTTGCGCCGAGCAGTCGTACAGCGCGCAGTAGGGCTCCAGCCAGGCAAACTTGCCGTCCTCGTTGAGGTCCTCAAGTGCCTGCTTGTAGCCGGTTTTGCGTTCAAACAAACCTGGGTCCTTGATGCCTTCTTCCACCCGTGCGGCCAGACGCCGCATGGCGCCATTGTTTTCTTCGCGCAGGTCGACGCCGTTGGCTTGGGCGAAGGAGGCGATCATCATCAGCGGCCCCATCGCGTAGTTGTGGTAAGCCAGTGCGCGGGTTTCGCGGCCCAATTCGTTGGGCAGATAGCCGTCCGCATCAACCTGGGAAGCGCCGATGCGAAACTGCGCAACCGACCAGTCGAACAGATCGCGTCGATCGACCACCACTGAGGCCGCCATGACCGACCATGCCGCCCAATACTGGTGGTTGTTGAGCCGGTCCAGCGGCTGATCGCGCCAATCGCGCACCACCTGTTCGGCAACCTTGCCGATCCAGGCTTCGATCGGCCGGGTCTGCGCCTCGCGGCCTTTCAATGGTTGCGAGCGCGAAAACTTGAGACGCAAATACGCCGAAGAAATACTGCCCAGCGCCCATTTGCGCATCGACTTGCCGGTATGGGTGTAGGTGGTACTCAGCAGCGCCTGCGCCTTGGCCCAGTCGCCCAGCCAGCTCAACGTGCAGTCCACATGACCGGCGCGACCTTGCCGCAAATAGGCGGCGACTTGTTTGTTGACGCCTTTTTCCAGTTCGTTGATATCGCCTGACATTTCTTTGTAGCGTTTGTTGGATTCGGCGTTGAGCTGATCCCGCGCCTTGCCTGAGCCTTCGTACTTGCTGGGGATCAACAGGTCACCGGTATAGGGTTTGGGTGTCGTCGGGCAGCTCGGCGCGTCGCCTTTTTTGTCTACGGCCGGCGCGTAATAGCCCTGGGGCGGGCGAAGTTGAGCGGCCGTCACCGGCACGCTCGACACCGCCAGAATGAAGGCCACGCTGATGGCGGCCCAGTGCGCCTGACGGATCATTGTCCCTCCGACTGCGCGGTGCGCAGAGACGGTGCCGCCGTGATGGCGGGTTTGACACACAAGCGGGTCGAGAGCGACGTGGCGTTCATGCCCGGCGGTGGCTGCACGTCCATGGACAGAAACGTCTGATCGTCCCAGTCACCGTCGCCGCGCAGCTCGAAGGCGAAGCGGCCCTGGGTATTGACCGTCGGGGAACGGCTCAAACTGATATTTTCCTGGCGACCGTTCATGTAGGTCAGGGTCGCGTTCATCATGCGCACGCTCGGGTCGGCGAACCTGAGGTCGACCTGATAACGATTGCCCTTGATCGGATACACATTGCCGCCACCGCCGTTGAACAACACCTGGTTGCGTCCGCTGTGCAGGTTTGCCTGGCTTCTGAGCAGCGGCGTCTGGTTTTCGCAGCCATCGCTCAGCGCCGCCATCGCCTGCCGGTAGAAGCTGGATTTGCCGAGGCTGTCGAGATTATCGGTTTCCCAAACCAGCACGGCTGGCGGGTCTTTCTGGAAGTCGTCGCCGAGCAGGTAGGCGATCATCGAATCATCGTAGCCACCGCCCGGTACGCTGAAATTTCGCACCGGCGTCTCCAGGTATTGTTCGAGGAAACCGGCAAAGTTGAACAGTTCGCCGCTGGCACTGGTGCCGATCAAGGAGACCTTGGCGGGGCCTTTGGCGTTGCCCTGGGCCCGGGTTTGATAACGGGTGACGTACTGCGCCGCATAGCCGTTGCCGCAGATCTGCGCGGCGGCTTTTTGCAACGTACCCGAGCGTCCCAGCAGGCCGGTCGGCTGGCTGGTGAAGGTCTGGTGCGGCAACGCCTTGAGCACATCGCTGCCCTTGAGCGTCTGCGCCACCAACTGGGCACTGCGGTCGGCGCCAAAGGGTGTCCAGTTGTGGTCGCCCTTGAAGTAGAAGGGCTGCCCGGCGGGCTGGGGCGCACCCAGCAGGTTGCTGAAGTCGGCGACCTGAATGCCCAAATCACGCACCCGGTCCAGCGTTTGCACGTAGTTCTGCCGTGCCCGGGCCTGATCGAAGGTGGCCAGTTCCAGCGGCGTCAGGCGGTCGGCGTGCAACAAGCCGCGACTGGGTGGCATCACCAGCACCAGTTCGACCCCGCGTTGGGCGAGCCCGTCGCGCAAGCGCTTGAGGGCTCTGTAACCGTTGTCATCGAGGCCGAAGTCAGTGCGCAAATCGCTACGGGTGCGGAAGAGCCACTGGTCTTTGGCCTCCACCAGCGTCGCATAATTTTTCAGCTCCGGTTGCTCGTAAAATGTTGCCTGCGCCGCTTGCGGGCACAGCTTGCAGCAGGCTTCGGCCGTGTACTCCGGCAGCGCCTGTGCCCCCATCGACATGGACAGCAGGTACACAGCGGCAAATCCATGAAGGGTGTTCATCGGCAGGCTCCTCACAGTGTCTCGGGCAAAATCAGCGCGGCGGCATGGCGGCGCAGGAGGATGTCCATCAAGTCGCCCTGAACCTCTCCCAGCAAACCGGTGAAGGCCAGGCCGTCCTGTTTCTGTGGCGCCAGAAAGGTCAGGTCATAGAGTTCCAGGCGCGAGGGTGAAAACACAGCGATGGGGCTGGAACCGTTACCGATCAGCTTGCCGCCGACCACGGTGAGCGACAGTTTTTCTTCGTAAGGGTCCTCTTTAAGATCGCGGTCGCTGCCACGCAAATCCTTGATGTGACCGTAGATCCCGGTCAGGGCATTGGCCATCAGCTCGTTTTCATACAGCCGCACGCCGGTGCTGTTGCGCACCCGGATCCCGTGCCGGTCATTGTCCGCCGCGCGGTTGCGCCACATCAGGTTATTGCCGCTCTCGTACAAGGTGATGCCGTCGGAGCGATTTTTGTAGGTCTCGTTGTAGGCCAGCAGGTTATTTGAGCTGGAACGGTCCAGGACAATGCCGGACAGCTGATTGTTGTAGGTGCGGTTGTAGATGATCCAGCTGTCGTTGACCTCGCGCGAGAGGATGATGCCGTGCTTCTTGTGGGTGTCGAAGACATCGTTATGGGCAATGATCAGCCGACGCGAACGATCGTGCGGGTCGATGCCATAGACGATGTTTGCGCGATAGGTGTTGCGCAGAATCACCACGTCGTCGGCTTCGTAGCAATAGAAGCCGAAATAGTTGTCGACGAACTGCGAATTGATCAGCCAGCCGGTCGGTTTTTTGCGCTTCATCTTCGGCGCCATGCTCGGGCTGTACTGGGAAATACTCACCCCATAGCTCTTGCTCTCGGTGTAGCCGAAGCTGGTGATGGTGCTGTTGACGATGTAGGTCTCGGTGCCGCCCCAAGAGATGAGAAACGGCCGAAACACGTCGTCTTTTTTGAACCAGGCCGGGCTGTTGTCTTTCTCGCTCCAGGCGCTGACCTTGGTATCGGTAATAAAGAGTTTGCCGTCATTGACCAGGAAGGAACCGCCGTCCTGGGACAAGCGCAACTCCTTGACCGATTTGTCGATATGCAGAGTCCCGCCGGGACGAATGACGATCGGCAGGCGCGCCAGAAACACCCCCGGCGCGGTTTCGCGCAAGGCGGTCTGCGGCAGGCTGCGGGCCAGTTGCGTCAGGCTCATGTAGCCACGGTCGATGAAGATCGCCACGGGCATTTGCTTCTGGCGCACCACCCATTCCTTGAAGCGATCCTGTCCGCCGATGAACTCGTCGAGTGCGTTTTCCTTGAGCATCGGCTGGATCAAGGCGCGGCCGGCGGGTTTGTAGGTAATCTTCGCGGCGACTGCCTCGGCGGTATAGCCGGACAGGTCGGGCATTTTCGGTTCCTTGATCAGCAACGGCTTTCCCGGAGCCTCGGTGATGGAGTAGCGCGGTATCAGAACGTCACCCGCCGTGGCGCCTGCCGTCTGCATCAACAGCATTGCGGCGAGCAATAGTCCTATCTTGACGACACGGTCCATAAGTTTCACTCATCAAAAATGCAGCCTGGTGTGATCAATGTGCGGTTGCCCACGGTGGCATCACCGTGGGCAATCACCGGGTCCTAGATTTTCCAGACAAAATCAATGAACGCCCGATGCATGCTCGAGTCGGTGTCGTTGGCGTAGGCATCACCCGGGAAGAACACGCCCAGGCGCAAGCGGATCAGCGCCGAAGGTTCGTCGACCCAATCCACCATGCTCGCGGGCAACAGGCCTTGCTTGAAGTACTTGGTCATGACCAGATCGACTTCCTGGCCCAGGTCCTTCTCGCCGTCCACCAGCGCGGCATTGACGATCCCGTCGTCGCCGGTTTGCTGCTCGTCGTCGACCCGCCAGAAGCGGTGGTAGACGAGGCTGGCGTCGTAGTCCTCGCGCATCTGCCAGGAGCCGAACAGCGTCGCCGTCTGGAGGTTGCTCAGTTCACCGCGAAAGGCTTCACCGAAACGGTGTACGCGTGAACGCGTGCCGGTGAAGTTGGAGCGGTTGCTCTGCAGGCCGGTTTGCTGGTACTGATTTTCCTGGTCATTGCCACCGCCGTCGCCGCGGGCGGCGGCAGCACCGACGCGCCAGCTTTCATCGATGTTCCAGCGCAGGCCCAGGTCCGCGGCCCAGGCGTTGACGTCGCCACTGGTGTGGCCCGTCGCGATTCGATCGCCGACGGGGTCGATCACGCTGGTGAGGTTTTCGCGATCACCGGTCAGCCAGGTCGCGGAGGCCCAGTAATTGACCGGCATCGTCGAGCGATAGTTGTAGCCGTCGCCGTTCGCTTCGAGGCCGACCCAGGTCAGGCTGCCGGTGTTGGTCTTGTCGAGTGTATCGACCTGCTCGCCAGGATCGGGCAGGCTGCCGCTGTCCTCAGAGTGATGGACACGCAGGCCCACCCAGTTATTGGGCGTCCATTGCGTAGAGATGTCGGCGAAGACATGGGAGCGATCTTCATCTTCGGGCGCCAGGTCGTCGAAATCGGTGCGATAGTCGGAAAAGCGTTGGGCGGCGCCGATGTGGGTGCGCAGCAGCGTGGTTTCGAAAGTCCAGTTGAGCGCTTCGATGTTGGTGTCCATCCACTGGCCACTGTCCTCCCGCAGACGCTGGCGTCCCAGGCGCAGATGCTCGCCCGGATAGGCCGTGATGCCCGAGTAATCAACCCAGAACTCGCGAAGCGCGAGGTAGCTGTCATCCGCTTCACGGGTGTTGTTCTGGTCGGCGCCGTTGTTCACCGTATCGGTGTCGATGGTGTCGGTCGCCGCCACCGCCTGCGCCATCGTATAGGCACTCCAGTTGCCCCATTGGCCAAAGGCCCAGGGGCGCAAGTCGATGCCTATATCGTTGAGGGTGCCACCGGATGCCGTGCCAAGGTCCCGGTCGTCCTGCGACTCACCGGTAATCTTCACATCCAGGCCGAAATTCTTCGGCGCCACTTCCGCTGCCAACACCAGACCGGCGCTGCACAACAGCGAAACTCCCAGACCACAACCAGCCAATAATGCTTGCTTCATAGTAAGTCCTGTCCATTTTCCGGAGTTTGCAGTCTGGCTAGAGTCGCGCCCGTCAGACGAGCCTGGGCTTCTTCCTCAAGCAAGGGCTGCGCGATTTTCCTTTCCGCCGGGGTCATACCCGACTGCAGGGCCGACAGCACTGGCCCTGCATTGACCGCGCCCTGGCGTTGCGCGAGTTGCGCAAAGACATAGGCGTTGATCCGATTGACCTTGACCCCGCGGGAGTCGGAAAACATGTGGGCCAGGGCCAAATCGGCGTTGGGCGAGCCATTGCGGGCTGCCAGCAACAAATGTAGCAGCGCTTTTTGTGGTTCGACCTGGCCCAGATAACCGCGTCGGTACAACTGGCCCAGGTAGTAATGCGCCCCGACTTCACCGGCTGCGGCCGCCTTGAGCAAATGCTCTTGCGCCAGGCGCGGATCCTGTGGCAACCATTTGCCGAGGTAGTACAGCCGCCCGGTCAGCAGTTCCGCCCGTGGATCGCCCGCTTCGCGCCCGCGCTGCAAGGCCGAGAGCAATTGCGGCGCGTCGCCTTGCGCGGGGTAGTCGTCGATCAACCGTGCCAGGCTGGTCCAGGCCGGCGGATAGACCGGTGCCAGTTCCTCGAGCAGACGCTGGGCGCTTTGCGGATCGGGCGGGCCTTCGAGGGCGGGCGACGACAGCACGCGCGCCACTGATTCGACTCGCAGGGGCGCGACTCGTCCCTCGCGAAAGCCTTGGCGCAACTGCGCCAGCAGGTCTGCCTGCGCCTTGGGCTGGGCACGCATCCGGTTGATGGTGGCCAGCTCCACATAACAGGCATCGAGTACCGCCAGCCGAGCCCGGCACAACTGTTCGATCTGCGGCAGGTGCGCGTTATAGGTGCCTTGATTGCGGTAAATCAGAATCTGCGCCAGGTCCGCCTCGACAATGCCTTGGGCACGCCAGCTATCGACTTTCTGCTGCGGATCCACCACGGGCGCCATTCGCGGGTAGCCCAGGTACAACAACGTCAGCGGCACCACCGCACTGAATTCGCCTTTATCCAGCGCACCTTCCAGCAACTGCCGGGCTTCTTGCACTTTCTGGGGATCGCCCGGGCTCTGACGCAGCAACAAACGGCCCAGGCGCGACTGCGCCTTGACCGATTCCGGCGCGGCCTGCCGGTACAAGACCTCTGCTTCTTTCAGGCTCGCCGGGTCGCCCGCCGATGCGGTCAAGTCGCCCATCCCGGCCTGGGCATCGGCATAGCCGTCCTCGGCCAGCGCCGCGTAGTTCTTGCGCGCCGTTTCATAATCGCCGCGCTCCATGGCCTCGCGCGCCAACCCTTGATCGGGCAGGGTGCCGCAACCGTGGATTATCGTCAGCGCAGCGGCCAGCGCTGAAAACTGCAGCCCCGATCGCCATGCGCCGTTCATTTTCCGGCCGCCATGACTTTATTCATCCAGGCGTTTTTCACCCAGGTATTGGCTGCCGTGGCGTTCTGCACCAAAGCGTTGCCCTGCAGCTCTTCGATACTGACCTCCACCGGACGCCCGGCCTGATCAGTCTGCAAGGGGCTGTCAGGCTCAATGGTGACCCGCAGGTCGGAGGCCAGGCCGCCGTTGTCCAGCGCCACCGCGGTGATTTTGCCCGTGCGAGGCTGTTCTTCACCGATCAGCTGGAAGTTCACCACTTTGCCAGGCTGGATCTTGGCAAAATTCTTGTAGGGGAAGCGCGCCTCGATGGTTGCCACACCGTCAATCGGCATCAATTCGTACACCGTGGTGCCCTTGCCGACGACCTGGCCATCCGGCACCAGCTGCGACACCACCCGGCAATCACAAGGGCTGGTCAGCGAGCCTTGCAGGGTTCGGCTGAACAGGCGCTCAAGGTTCTCCGGGGTCGCCTGCCCGGGCGGCAAATTGCCTTTCATCACATCCAGCAGCGAGGCGGAAAAGGTCGCCAGCGGCGCCCCCTTGGACACCACCGATCCGACCTTGACCAACGAATTGACGCTGCCATCGCGCGGCAGGCCAATCAACTGACCGGGGACATTGACCCGCGCCGATTCGGCATGAGTGACGTAGTAAATGCCATACAACTGATGCACCACATACCCAAAGGCAGCCAGTCCCACCAGGAACATCAGCAGGCTTATCGTGGTCGCCCGCAAGCGTGCGAAAATGCCCATTCCGTTGCCGCTTTCGTGCTTGCGCGGCTTGGTGAAGTTGTCGCGTTGCTGGGTCGCAAGCATGTCACCCAGGCTGATCACCCCGCCTGAGAGGTAAGAGGTGATCACGTAGCGCAAGGCGGAAATCGCACGAGGGCGCAGGTTGTGAAACTCGCAACCTATCCGCTGCCCATCTTCGTTGATCGAGCGCACGACAAATTCCACGTCGATGGCAAACCCGAGCGCATCGACCTGGAACACCAGTTTGCCTTTGTGTTGCCGGCCCACGATCAGCGATGTACCCGGCTGACTCAGGCTGAATCCGCCGGCCGACAAGTCGATCAGCTCGCAATCGAGCGCCTCCCGGTCAGGTCCGTGGAACTTGATCCTCGCCGGTAGCGTCAGCCGCGCATGCTGACGCTGCACCTCCGACTCATGCACGACATTGTCATCAGCAGCAACAAAAGCTGTGTTCATAACGCGTTCCTTCCCATCGATGGATACCGATCCGGCACGGCCTGCCGACTGCCCTGACACCTGTGCTACACAATCCACATCAGCAGTGCGCAAAACACACTGCCCGCCGAAAACGTCATGGCCCGCGACGACCAGGTATTGAACCAGCGCTGATAGCTGGCCAGGCCGCGGTCGAGTCTGGTTTTCTGGCGCGTCCACGATTGCTGGTCGAGACGGAAGAACACATAGATTTTCACCATGGCGCCGACCAGCTGGTTGTAATAGAGAATCAGTGGGTAAGCCGGACCGACCGGGTGTCCCGAAGCCAGCAACAGAAGACTCAGGATCAAGCGCGTCACGCCGATCCAGAGCACATAAATCATCAGGTAGGCGAAGGTGTATTTGAGGCTGGCAATGATCGCCACTGAAGGCCCGAGCAGGCTGGCCCACATCGATACGCGTTGGTCCAGCAGCACCAGCGAGGTGAACCAGCCCAACCGCCGCACACCCAGGTGCAGGGCCCGCGAGTTCTGGCGCAGGTTATTGCCATACCAGCGGAACATCAGCTTGCGGCTGGCCTTGAAGAAGTTTTTTTCCGGGGGATGCTCGACGGTGTTGATCGCTGCATCGGGCACATAAAAGGTGTCGTAGCCCAGCCGCATCAAGCTGTACCAACTGGACTTGTCATCACCGGTCAAAAAGCGGAATCGTCCCAGGCGCCAGTGCTCCAGATAATCGCGCTCAACGTCCTGGATAAAGCCGGGGTTGGTCACCACCTGGGCGCGGAACACCGACATCCGCCCGGTCATGGTCAGCACGCGCTTGCCCAGTGCCATCGAACACATATTGATGTGCCGCTGGGCGAACCGCAGCTTGTGCCATTGGCTCATCAGGTAGCTTCCGCGTACCTCGCAGAACTCATTGGTGGTCAACCCGCCGACGTTCGGAAACAGCTTGAACCAGCAGACGGTCTGACGCACCAGTCCGGCGGAGAGCACGGTATCGCCATCGACCACCGCCACCACTGCATCGGCATCCGGCACGTGCCGGGAAATCGCCCGAAAACCGTGGGCCAGGCCATCGCGCTTGCCGGTGCCGGGAATCCGCACAAAGCTCAACTTGACCCGACTCGGTGGGGTATAGCTGTCCCAGAGTGCCTTTATCAGCAGCTCATCGGCCAGCTCTACGATGGAACAGACCACCGTGGTCGGGTAACCACAACCGATGGCCTCTTCGATCACCGAGCGGTAAACCTGCGACGTGGTCAACGCATCGATACGAAAACTGGTGACCAGCAAAAACACGTGGGACGGATCGGCACTGCTGCCGAGCCGGGTGACTTTGCGCCGGTAGTAAGGGAACACCAGATAAAGGAACAGTAATCCGCGAAGGTAATGGATCGCGCCCATCGTATAGCGCCAGATACCGACCGCCCCCAGCAACAGGAGAAAGTCCCTGGATTGGGGATCGAACACTGAGCGCGGCAGCAACAGTGCAAGCCCCATCAACGCGGTGACGTAGAGCAGCCACCCCGCAGCTTCGCGCAAGTAATCCCTGGAATCATCCATACCTGTGGCCCCTGTTCGATAGACCCGTATCGCTCGGGTTGCAGTTCGGTGCTTCTCTTACCAGCAGATGCCTTCGAGCCGATCGTCACTGGCGTACGGCATGAAACCCACCAGGTCGACCACCTGCTTGCCTTCGGGCACATCGAGTGCGATGGCTTTGAAGGACTCGTCACCGTTACCCAGCACAATCACATCCGCCTCCTCGATCACTTTCGTAAGGTCGGCGCGTAACAGCGAAGCCAGGTGCGGGATCTTCGACTCGATGTAGTCCTTGTTGGCCCCGTAGATGCGCGCGTATTCAACGTTGCGGTCGAAGATATGCAGGTCATAGCCCTTGCCGATCAGCATTTCGGCCAACTCGACCAGCGGGCTTTCGCGCAGGTCATCGGTGCCCGCCTTGAAGCTCAGGCCGAGCAGGGCGATACGCCGTTTGCCGTAGCTGGTGATAATGTCGAAGGCTCGCTGTACCTGCGCCGCATTGCTGCGCATGATCGAGGCCAGCAGCGGGTGCTCGACATCCAGTTGCCCGGCGCGATAGTTCAGCGCACGCACATCCTTGGGCAGGCAGGAACCGCCGAACGCGAAGCCGGGGCGCATGTAATAACGCGAGAGGTTGAGTTTGGTGTCCTGGCAGACCACGTCCATCACATCGCGACCGTCCACGCCGGCGGCCTTCGCGATATTGCCGATTTCATTGGCGAAGGTCACTTTGGTCGCGTGCCAGACGTTGCAGGTGTACTTGATCATCTCCGCCACTTCGATGCTCCTGCGCAGGAGCGGGGCGTCCAGCTCTTGATAGAGCGCGACGAGCATGTCACCGCTGCGTTGGTCGAGTTCACCGATCACCGTCATGGGCGGACAGTTGTAATCCTTGATCGCGGTGCTTTCACGCAGGAACTCCGGGTTGATCGCCACGCCGAAGTCGACCCCGGCCTTCTTGCCGGAGCAGTCTTCAAGAATCGGGATCACCACGTTCTTCACGGTGCCCGGCAGTACGGTGCTGCGCACCACCACCGTGTGCCAGCTGTCCTTGGTGTGCAGGGCTTCGCCGATTTCGCGACAGACTGACTCTATGTACACCAGATCCAGATCGCCGTTCTTCTTGCAGGGTGTAGCGACGGCGATGAACGACATATCCGTGTCCATCATGGCGGCCTTTACATCACCGGTACCCCGCAGCCGCCCAACATGCACCCCCTGCTCGAGCAGAGTCTCCAGGCCTGGCTCAACGATGGGCGACTTGCCCTGATTGATCAGGTCGATTTTTACCTGCGAGATATCCACCCCGATTACGTCATGACCGCGAGCACAGAGACAGCCCGCGCATACAGCGCCCACATACCCCAAACCAAATATGCTGATACGCATTGGTGAGTTCCCCGTATACCCTGATTTCGAAAGGCCATCGGCATGCCATACAGGCCGACAGTTGCTCTATCTGGCTAACTAAGCGGCAGTTTGGTTCAACGTGTTTTTCGGGCAGAACTTGCAGAAACAAGAGTGTAGACAAACATTGCGCCGGCACTGTCATTTTTTTTAACAGAAATTTCGAACAGTTCAAGCTGCCAATATAAGTGGTAGGGCTTACAAGGAAAGTGCCAAAAGACAAAATAATAAAAAATGTTAATAAAAACAGTTAGATGACAAACTTATCGAGATTGATTCTATAAGCTGGGTATGTGTTTTTGCACCAAAAACAGGCGAGTGGCTATATCGATTTTTTGAGCGGGCACTGGCGCAGTGCAACACCAGCTTTACAGTTTTTTAATCAGCGAAATCAAATTTTACTTGGGGTGTAAAGTTGCTGAGACATGTCAATTTTTTAATAACAGTTTTATTGGCGTTTTGAGGGTGTTCGATAGTCAAAGTCTTGGAACTGCGGAAAACGATCAAGCAATAAAAAAACCGCAATCAATGCGGTTTTTTTGCGATCGAAGTGTGGAGGGCTAGAGGCTGTTGGCGAGTTTTGCGGTGGAGAGGCGGCGTTTGTATGCGGTGTCGCAGTTGGCCAGCCAGTAGTAGAGCGGCGAGGTGATGATCAGGCCCACCAGCCAGGACAAGTCGGCCCCATTGATGTGCTCCGAAATCGGCCCGACATACAACGGCGTGTTCATGAACGGAATCTGCACCGCAATCCCGATCGCATAGGCCAGCAACGCCTGGGGGTTGTACCGGCCATAGATCCCGCCATCCACCTTGAAGATCGAGTTGATGTCGTACTGACCTTTGTGAATGGCGTAGAAGTCGATCAGATTGATCGCGGTCCACGGCACCAGCACCACGAGCAGCACCAGCACCATGTCGACGAAGTGGCCGATGAAATTGGCGGAAGCACCGACGGCGGCGAAGCAGCAGGCGGCGAGAATGATGATCGAGAGGATGGCGCGGCTTTTCGCGGTGGGAATCCAGCGGTAGGCGAACGTTTGTACCAGGGTGATCAGCGACAGCACGGCGCCGTAGAGGTTGAGGGCGTTGTGGCTGATGACGCTGAGCAGGAACAGCACGAGCATCAGCGGGCCGATGGAGCCGGTGGCGAGTTTGACGGCATCCATGGTGTCCATGCCGACAGGTGTGGCGAGCACGGCGACGGCGCCGAAGATGAACGAGAGGCTGGAACCGAGCACGGTGCCCAGATAAGTCGTCCAGAACGTGGCGGCCACGGGCACGTTGGCCGGCAGGTAGCGCGAATAGTCGGAGACGTACGGCGCAAAGGCGATTTGCCAGAGCGCGGCGAGGGAGACGGTGGCGAGCCAGCCGGAGATGTTGAAGCTGCCGCGGGTGAGGAAGTCGGCGGTCTGCACGTGGGTGAAGATGTAGCCGAAGCCGAGCACGATGCCGGCGCCGAGCACCCAGGTGCCGATGCGGTTGAGTACATGGATGAAGCGATAGCCGATGATGCCGATGATGCCGGAACCGAGGGCGCCGATGACGATGCCCACCGGCACCGGCACGCTGTCGACCACGCCATGCAGGGATTTGCCGGCGAGGACGATGTTGGAGGCGAAGAAGCCGATGTACATGATGCCGGCGATCAGCACCACCAGCAGCGCGCCGAGGGAGCCGAACTGGGCGCGGCTCTGGATCATCTGCGGAATGCCCATCTGCGGGCCTTGGGCCGAGTGCAGCGCCATCAGCACGCCGCCGACCAGGTGGCCGACGAGGATGGCGACGATGCCCCACACCAAATTCAGGTGGAACATCTGCACGCCGAGGGCGCCGGTGACGATGGGCAGCGGGGCGATGTTGCCGCCGAACCAGAGGGTGAACAGGTCACGGGTTTTGCCGTGGCGATCTTCGGGCGGCACATAGCCGATGGTGTGTTTTTCGATGAGCGGGGCGGAGGTTGTTGCTGCGGTAACCATGACGGACTCCAAGGCAATTTGAGTACGTGGACGTACTTCGGTGAGCGCCGCGCGGGGGCGACGCTTTTCTTGTTGGAGTTGATGATGTGCGGTGGATGGGGATAGATAAATTACAAAGATTGTTGGTATAGACGTTAAAAAATGTAGGTCGCCGGGCAGCCGAAAACCCTGTGGGAGCGGGCTTGCTCGCGAAGGCAGAGTGTCAGGCAACATCATTGTCGACTGACACTCTGCCTTCGCGAGCAAGCCCGCTTCCGCAGGGTTTTCGGGGTGTTCAAAATCTTTGTTATTCGCTGATCGTTAGCAGCATCCGTTGCAGCATGGCGTCACAGCCATTCAGTTGTTCGAGGCTGACGAATTCATCCGGTTTGTGGCCCTGATCCATACTGCCGGGGCCGCACACGACGGTGGGAATTCCGACGGCATCGAAAAGGCCGCCCTCGGTGCCGAAGGCCACTGTGCCGAACTCTCGGGAACCGCAGAATGCGGCGATCAACTCAGCCGCTTCGCTGTGGGCATCCGTCGCCAATCCGGGATATGCCGAGAGTTCACTGAAGCGAATCGCGCTCTGTTCACTCACCGCACGCATTCGCGGCAGCACTTGCTGCTCGGCATAGGTTTTCAGTTCCTGGGCGACGTCGCCTGGATCGTGGGAGGGAAGGGTACGGATCTCGAAGTCGAAGCGGCAATCGGCAGGGACGATGTTCAAGGCCTTGCCGCCGTCAATCACGCCGGTTTGTACGGTGCTGAAAGGCGGATCAAAACGCGCGTCTTGATGCTCGGGTGCTTTGAGCCTGTCGCCGATCCGTCCCAGCTCACCGATCAGTTCGGCGGCGTATTCAATGGCATTGACCCCAAGCGGCGCATACGCCGAATGGCACGCGTGACCCTGAATATCGCAGCGCATCGCCAGTTTGCCTTTGTGACCGAGCACCGGTTTCAGCTCGGTCGGCTCGCCGATGATGCACAGCATCGGCTTGACTGGCCGTTGCTCCAGCTCCGCCAGCAACGAACGCACGCCGAGGCAACCGACTTCTTCATCATAGGAGAGCGCGATATGCACGGGCAGCCGCAACGAGGCGTTCACCAAGGATGGAACGAGGGCAAGCACACAGGCAATGTAGCCCTTCATGTCCGCCGTTCCACGACCGTACAACTTGCCATCGCGCTCAGTGAGATCGAACGGTGCAACGGTCCACGGCTGGCCGTCGACGGGCACCACATCGGTATGTCCCGAGAGTACGATGCCCGGCAACTGCGCCGGGCCGATGGTGGCGAACAGATTGGCCTTGCTGCGTTGCTCGTTGTAGACCCGCTCACACGGCACGTCAAAGCTCGCGAGGTAGTCGCGGACAAAGTCGATGAGGTGCAGGTTTGATTCGCGGCTTGTGGTGTCGAATGCAACCAGCGTCTTCAGCAAATCGCGGCTGGTGCTCATCGGTCGTCTCCGGCGACACCGTAGCCGGGGGATTTGTCCGGGGCGAGGGCGCGGTCGATGTAGTCCTGGACTTGTGGGCGATAGGCGTCCCACAGTTTTTCCAACTGGCCGATGGGGTCTTTGTCCGCCCAGTCGACCCGCAGGTTGATGATCGGCCAGGTCAGTTCGCCGACTACCACCATCGCCGCCGAATGCACCGGCCCGGCTTCGCCACCGGCAGCGATGGCGGCTTTCATCGCGGCCAGCAAGCGGTCGGCCAGTTGTCCTTCGCCGTGCTCGAAGGCTTCAACCATGGCTTCAATCACCGAGCGGTCCGCAAGCATGTTGCCGGCGGCGACGCATTGTTCGCCGGACACGGCGTTGTGGTTGCCCAGGGTTTGCGCGCCGCTGAAATGGGCGGTCTGGCAGAGGTGGTCAATCGCAGTGATCTGCCGGTATTGGCTGTAGCCGTTGCGCGTGAGCACTTTGTCCAGCGCTTCGGCTGGGGCGAGGCCTTGCTCCAGGAGGGCGAGGACGTCCGGTCCTAGGGACGGGAGGGTGATGTTCTGTGTGGAGACGGCACCGACACCCGGCAGCAGCCAGGGGCAGCGGGCGCCGACGGCGATGCTGGAGGAACTGATCGCAATGCCGAACTGACCGGTTTCGGGGCAACGGGCGGCGATGGAGAAGGTCATGTTTTTTGCTCCTTGGTTTGCCTTGGCAAAGTGGTTGTCAGATCTGACGCCTTCGCGGGCAAACCCGCTCCCACAGGGATCTTCAGTGGCCCAAAAATGTGTACACGACGACTGACCTGTGGGAGCTGGCTTGCCTGCGATGGCCGCGACGCGGTCTACCGGTTTATTCGGGAATCACCGCAATCACATCAATCTCCATCAACCACTGCGGCTGCCCTAACGCCGACACCACCAACCCGGTCGAAATCGGAAACACGCCTTTCAACCACTTGCCCACTTCCTGATAAACCGGCTCGCGATACCGCGGATCGATCAGGTAAGTCGTGGTTTTCACGATGTGGCTCAGGTCGCTGCCAGCTTCTTCCAGCAACTGCTTGACGTTGCGCATGGCCTGCTCGGCCTGGGCTCTCGGGTCACCGAGACCCACCAGATTGCCTTCGAAATCAGTCCCGACCTGGCCGCGAACATAAACCGTGTTGCCCGCGCGGACGGCTTGGCACAGGTCGTTGTCCAGGCTCTGGTTCGGGTAGGTTTCCTTGGTGTTGAACATGCGAATACGGGTGTGGGTTGGCGTGGACATTTAAAGCTCCTGACAGAAAAAGGCTTAGGCATTGACCGTTGTTTTGTGGGCGGCCGGGGCTTTTTCGGCCTCGCGTTGCGCCGCCTCGTGGTAGTCGAGATAGGAACGCTGAATGGCGATGTGATCAGCCACATACTTGGCGTCGTGCCAAACGCCCCAGATAAACGAAGACCCGCGACGCGACTGCCAGGGCAGCCCGAGGAAATACACACCCGGTTCACTGGACACGCCGCGTTGATGTTGCGGTTTGCCCTTGTCGTCGAAGGCGTCAACGTTGAGCCAGCTGTAATCCGTGGCAAAACCGGTGGCCCAGATGATCGAGGTCACGCCGGCCTTGGCCAGGTCGAGTTCAAGAATCGGGTGGGTTACGCATTCAGGGTCGGGGAAGGTAATGCGCGCTTCAGGTTCTTCCGGCAGATCGAGGCCATTGCGTTCGATGTAAGCGTCGGCAGCGTTGAGCAACGCCAGATAATTCTCATCACCACGCGCCAGGTTCTCGGCCAGGTTCGGTTGGAACGTCGCCACACCGCCATTGAATGATTGAGTCAGGCCGACCAGCGTCATTCCGCGATGAGCGAGGCCACGGAAGTCCACGGTGCGGCCGCCATGCGCGCCACTTACCGCGATGGTGACGTGTTCCCGGCCCGGCTTCATCGCCGCCTGGTCCCATTCGCCGAGCACACCCAGCCACCAGCAGAAATCCCGGTTGCGATAGGCGCGAGGAGGGCGGTCGTGGGCGCCGACGGAGAGATAAACCTGCTTGCCGGCACGCTGCAATTCATCGGCGATCTGCACGCCCGACGAGCCGGCACCGACGACCAGAACAGCGCCTTCCGGCAATTGCTGCGGGTTGCGGTAATCGGCGGAGTGAATCTGCAGGAACGGCTGATCTTGCGGTGCAATCGGCGGGATGACCGGACGCTGGAACGGCCCGGTGGCGGCGACCACGCGGTTGGCTTCGATCACGCCTTCAGAGGTTTCAATGGTGAATCCCGCGCGACCGACGTTGCGTTCGACCTTCAGCACCTCCACACCGGTGCGGATCGGCGCGTTGAATTTCTTCGCATAGGCTTCGAAGTAATCGGCGACACGTTCTTTGGGCGCAAACGCGTCGGGGCTGAGGTCGTCAAAATCAAGGCCCGGAAAGCGGTCGTGCCACGCCGGGCCATTCGCCACCAGCGAATCCCAACGCCCGGTGCGCCAGCGCTCGGCAATACGGTTACGTTCCAGCACCAGGTGCGGCACGCCCAGTTTGCTCAGGTGTTCACTCATGGCCACGCCAGCCTGACCGGCGCCAACAATCAGCGTATCTGTTTTTATTTTTTCAGTGGTCATCTCAATACCCTTCGACGTTGGAGTCAGGTCGCGAGCGGCCTGCCATTTCTTGGGCTCAAGACTAGGGATGACCCTGGTATCGGTAAAATATTATTAAGCTGGCATTTGAGTATAAATAACTGAGGCAGAGCGTTTGACTCAGCGCCTGTTGAACCCCTGCGCCAGGATATGGTTGTATAGTGCAACTATTTTCAGGGGAGGCCTGAAGTGACTGCTCATCCCGCTCTGGTTGAAGAAATCCGCTCTGCCTCGCGCACAATGGTTCGTGAGTTGGGCTTTATGCGTGCCACATTGGCGGCCACCGACTATTCACCTTCCGCTGTACACACACTGTTGGAAATCGAGGCACGAGTGGCCCTGACTGCCGCTCAGCTCGTGCAGTTGCTCGACCTGGACAAGTCCAGTGTCAGCCGCATGGTGGCCAGGCTCATCAAGGCCGGAGAGTTGTTGGAAAGTGCCGGCACCGATGGTCGCGTCAAGCGACTGCAACTGACGAAGCAGGGCCGGCGCACGGTTGCTGCGATCCATGCCTACAGTCAAACGCAAGTCAAAACGGCGTTGGACTACTTGAATCCCTCGCAACAACAGGCGGTCGCCCAGGGGCTTTCTGCGTATGCCCATGCCTTGACTGCGCGTCGTACAGGCGAAGGCCAAACGCCGCACACCTCGGTCGAAATCAGCGCCGGTTACCGCCCTGGAGTGGTTGGGCGCGTGACGGAAATGCATGCCGCCTTCTACGCCAGGAATTCCGGATTCGGGCAGTTTTTTGAGAGCATGGTCGCCAGCGGCGTTGCCGAGTTCGTGGGGCGTCTGGATCAGCCATGCAACAACCTCTGGGTGGCGACAGTGAATGATCGCATCGTCGGCTCGATCGCCATCGATGGGCAAGATCTGGGCAACAACCAGGCCCACCTGCGCTGGTTCATCCTTGACGATGGTTGTCGTGGTGGCGGGGTTGGCCGCCAGTTGTTGCGCGAGGCGGTCGAGTTCTGCGATCGGTTCGGCTTCGAGGCCATCGAGCTTTCGACGTTCAAGGGCCTGGACGCCGCGCGTCGACTCTATGAATCGGCTGGATTTGTGCTGACGCAAGAGGAGCAAGGGAGTCAGTGGGGCCGCGTCGTCACCGAACAGCAATTCACCCGCCGCAGGCCCGATGCTCTGTCAGAAGGCGCAAGTCACCATATGACGCTGTAAACTGCCCACACTTTTTATTCCCTCAAACAAGAGAACCCCATGGCCAACCAAGACATCACCTTTACTCCCGATCCCGACGCGGATTCCATCTCCTCCGACGTTGCCGGCTTCAACGGTATCCTGGTCTCCACGCAGATCCCTACCCGCGCCGATGGCAGCCTGGAACTGGGTGACATCACTCTGCAGAGCGAGTGCACGTTGCAGGCATTGAAGGTTGCGCTGGAGCGCGCCGGCAGTTCCATGGACCGCGTCATGCACCTGACCATCTACCTCACCGACATGGCCGACCGCGCCGCGTTCAATGAGGTTTACACGCGTTTCTTCGCCAAACCGTGGCCGGTTCGCGCTGCGGTTGGCGTGGCTTCGCTGGCGGTTGAAGGCATGCGTGTGGAAGTCACCGCAATGGCGGCCAAGGGCTGAGTTCGCGAGCGTGATACACGACCTGTAGGAGCCGGCTTGCTGGCGATTGAGTAAGCCTCGGTTTTTCAGGAACACCGCGGTGATGCGATCGCCAGCAAGCCGGCTCCTGCAACGATGGCGCTTTTTGGAAAACTGTTCGTTACATCGTCTCGCTGGCGGGTGCCAGGTTGTCCAGCAACCACTCGACAAAACTCCGCGCCAACGGATTGTTCTCGCTGTCCCGATGCGTCAACAACGCCCAGTTCGGCCCGCGAATGGTTTCCTCTACCAACGGTTGCAACAGTCCATCGGCGCGCGCCTGCCGACTCAGTAACTGACTGACCAACGCAATCCCCAGCCCCGCGCACGCCGCATCCAGCAGCAAGCCAGGATCGGAAAAATTCAACCCCTGATCCTTCTGCCCCACGTCGATACCAGCCTCCACGGCCCAATGACTCCAGTCCATTTCGCGCTCGCCGTGAAGGGTGGTGCGCTGTTCGATGGGCACCGCCAACACATCCGGGTGACAGGCCGGATAGAGGCGGTCTGCGTGCAGGACCTTGAAGCTGCATTCGGCCTGGGAGCTGATGTCATCGCGTACCGCGAGGTCGATGGTCTGGGTGGTCATGTCCGGGACTTCGTCGGTGCTGAAAATCCACAAATCGACTTCCGGATGTTGCCGACGAAAATCTCCGAGGCGTGGCAACAACCAATGGCGGGCAAACGTCGGCGTGGTGTTGAGCACCAGTTGGTTGGGTTTCTGGTATTGCCCCAGACGGCGAATGCCGACCGCCAGTTGCTGCAATAGCGCCTGAGTGGTGCTGAGCAAATCGTGACCGGCATCGGTCAGGCTGACACTGCGCCCACTGCGGAAAAACAGCGGCTGCTCAAGGTACGCCTCAAGGGTTCGAATCTGCTGGCTGATGGCCGACTGAGTCAGGTGCAACTCGTCGGCGGCCTTGTGAAAACTGCCCAGCCGAGCGGCTGCTTCGAAGCCGCGAAGGGTGCTGAGCGGCGGCCAGTGCTTGAGCATATTGATAAGTTCCTCTAATCACTTTTCTGCAAAATCCATCGTTTGTTCGCCCGTTTTTACGGCCGTAGCATGCATGCCAAGACCGCCAAGGCAGTTTTCATTGAACACAATGACTTAACTAAGGGCTTTTAACATGCAGCAGCACGCACATCAAAACAATGGCTGGTGGATGCCGGCAGAATGGGTAAAACACGCCGCGACCTGGATGGTCTGGCCGCACAACCAGGCACTCTGGGAGTCGGGTTGGCGCGTTACCCTGGCGCAAGTGCAGAACGATTTTGCCGGGGTGGCCAACGCCATCGCCCGTTTCGAACCGGTGAAAATGGTGGTCGATCCGTCGGCGGTGGCGAGTGCCCAGGCGCTGTGCGGACCCGGCATCGAGCTGATCGAATTGGCGGTGAACGACAGTTGGTGCCGTGACTCCGGCCCAAGCTTCGTCTGCCACCCGCAACAAGGCCTGGCCGGGGTGAGCTGGCGCTTCAACGCGTGGGGCGGCAAGTCGGCGCACGATCTGGATGAAGGCCTGGCGCGGCGGGCACTGAATCACCTTGGCTTGCCGTGCTTTGGCACACCGTTGAGCAACGAAGGCGGCGCAATTCATGTGGACGGCGAGGGCACGCTGATCACCACCGAGTCGGTGTTGCTCAATCCCAACCGCAATCCCGGAATGAACAAGGCTGAAATGGAGGAGATCTTCACGCGTCTGCTGGGCGTGAAGAAAACCATCTGGCTGCCGGGCGATCCGGACTATGTGACCGGCGACATGACGGACGGCCATGTCGATGGCGTTTGCGCGTTCGCACGCCCCGGCGTGTTGCTGGTGGATGCCACCCATGACAAGCAGTCGGTGTATGCCGAAGTGGCCCGCGAGAATCGCCGCGCGCTGGAACTGGCCAGCGATGCCCAAGGACGCAAGTTCGAGCTGATCGAACTCTATGAAGCCACTGATGCGGTGGACACCGAAGCCGAAGTGTTCTGCGCTTCCTACACCAATTTCTACATTGCCAACGGCGCAATCATCATGCCGGCCTATGGCATCGATGCCGATAACGCAGCGGCCGAGGTATTGGCCAAGGCATTCCCGGGGCGCGAAGTGTTGCCGGTGCGGATCAATCACCTGGCCCATGGCGGCGGCGGGGTGCATTGCATCACCCAGCAGCAGCCCGCCTGGCCAGTGAAGGGGTGATGCCATGACCCTGATGACGATCGCTACCACCCAAATGCCCTGCACCTGGGACTTGCCCCATAACCTCGATCTTGCCGAGCAGCTGGTTCGTGAGGCGGCTGCGAAGGGCGCTCAGGTCATCCTGTTGCAGGAGCTCTTCGCCACGCTGTATTTCTGCATCGAGCAAAGCCATAAGCATCTGGCACTGGCTGAAGAATACCGCTACAGCCGCGTACTCAAACGCTTTGCCGCATTGGCCAAGGAGTTGGGCGTGGTGCTGCCGCTGAGCTGGTTCGAGAAGGCCGGCAATGCATACTTCAATTCCTTGAGCGTGGCGGATGCCGACGGGCGCCTGCTGGGGGTGTACCGCAAGACCCACATCCCCAACGCCATCGGCTATCAGGAGAAGGAATACTTTAGCCCCGGCGATACCGGCTTCAGGGTCTGGGACACCGCGTTCGGGCGCATCGGTGTGGGGATTTGCTGGGATCAGTGGTTCCCCGAGACCGCGCGCTGCCTGGCGTTGATGGGCGCCGAAGTCTTGCTGTTTCCCACCGCGATCGGCTCTGAACCTGGCTGCTCAGCACTGGATTCACGCGATCACTGGCAGATGACCATGCGCGGTCATGCGGCGGCGAACATCCTGCCAGTGGTAGCAGCCAATCGCGTCGGCCGAGAAATGGCAACCACCGACCCGACCTTGCAAATGAGCTTCTACGGCTCGTCCTTCATCTGCAACCACAAGGGCAAATTGCTCGCCGAGGCCGACCGTGACAGCACCGGCGTGCTGGTGCACAGCCTCGACCTGGCCGCCATGCGCGAAGAACGCCTGAGCTGGGGCATCTACCGCGACCGCCGCCCGGACATGTACGGCGCGCTGTTGAGTCAGGACGGTCGTCACCTTCATGCACGCTGGAACACTCAAGGAGTTTGATATGCGTATTCCGCACACGCTATTACTCGGCGCCTTGGGCCTGGCACTTGTCTCGTCGTCGCTGCACGCCGAAGAGAAAACCCTCAGGCTGTACAACTGGGCCGATTATTTTGCCGAAGACACCCTGAGCCGATTCACCGCTGAAACCGGGATCAAGGTGATCTACGACGTCATGGATGGCAGCGAAACACTGGAAGCCAAGATGCTCGCCGGCGGCAGCGGATATGACTTGATCTTCCCCGGCGATACGGTGGCGGAGCGCTTGATGCGCGCCGGCAGCCTGATGCCACTGGATCGCACCAAACTCACGGCGCTGGATGACATCGAACCCGGTTTGCAGAAGCTGCGCCGCCAGTATGAAACGTCGAGTCAGGCTACCGTGCCTTACACGTGGGGCACCATCGGCCTGACCTACAATGATGAGCAGATCAAACAGCGATTGCCGAATGCACCGGTCAACAGCCTCGATATGTTGTTCAAACCGGAGCTGGTCGGCAAATTTGCCGATTGCGGTATCTCGATGATCGACTCACCGGATGAAGTGCTTGCCGTCGTGCTCAATTATCTGGGCCGGGAACCGCGTAGCGCCAAACCCGAAGACCTCGCGGCGGCGAGTGAGCTGCTGATGAAGCTGCGGCCACACATCCGCAAGTTCCAGTCGCAACCGGTGACCGATCTGGTGAATGGCAACCTGTGCGTGTCGCTCGGCTACAGCGGCGACATGACCCAGGCGCAAAGGACGTCAGACAGTGCCGGCAAGCACACGAAATTCGAGTACCGCATTCCCCGTGAAGGCACCACGGTGTGGATGGACACCATGGCCATACCGGTCGACGCCAAACATCCTGAATACGCCTACGCGTTCATCAACTTCGTCATGCGTGCGGAGAACATGGCGGCCATCAGTAACTTCACCGGCTACCCGACTTCCAATGCCAAGGCACGTCCGGGCGTCGATGCGACGATGCGCAACAACCCGGACATTTATCTAGATGAAGCCACTTATGCGCGGCTGATTCCGGGCAAGGACATTCCCCAGTCCGAAATGCGCGCGCGGATGCGCACCTGGACCAAGTTCAAGACGGCTACGGCGAAATGAGTCAATTTTCAAAGGATCACTGCATGTCGACGCGTCGCGATTTCATCAGACAGGTATCGGTACTGGTGAGTGTGGGCGCGGCAGCGTCC
The DNA here is from genome assembly GCF_007828295.1 of Pseudomonas sp. SJZ080. NCBI lineage: Bacteria > Pseudomonadati > Pseudomonadota > Gammaproteobacteria > Pseudomonadales > Pseudomonadaceae > Pseudomonas > Pseudomonas sp. SJZ080. Next base: position 15,759 of record NZ_VIUK01000007.1, on the reverse strand, counting down.
TCCGGATTGGGCCTGATGCCCCTGCCAGTGCACGCGGCGACGCAGGGCCGTTGGCGCATGCCGGAGGAGGGCGACCGACACGAGCGGGCCTTCATTGCCTTTGGTGCACAAGAGGCCATCTGGGAAGACTTCACGGCTGACGTGCAAGCGGCGCTTGGTCGGATCGCGCGGAGCATCGCCCGCTATGAGCCGGTCACTGTTTTCTGCCGTCCGCAAGAGCGGAGTCTGGCGGAACAACATTGCGGTACTTCCAATATCGCCTACGTCACCACCGGGCTCGACGATATCTGGATGCGCGATACCGGCGCCAATTTCGTCATCGACGGGCAAGGCAGGCTCGGTGCCGTGGATTTCAATTTCAACGGCTGGGGCGATAAACAACAGCATGACAACGATGCTCGCCTGGCGGCTCAGGTCGCCGACACGACGGATGCCCGCTATCTGCGCAGCGAACTGGTGGGCGAGGGCGGCGGTATCGAAGTGGACGGTCACGGCACCGGGATCATGACCGAGAGCAGCTGGATCAACCGCAATCGCAACCCTGACTGGAGCAAAACTGAAGTCGAACAAGAACTGAAGGACCGTCTCGGCCTGCGCAAGATCATCTGGCTGCCGGGCATCAAAGGCAAAGACATCGCCGATGCCCATGTCGATTTCTACGCCCGTTTCGTCAAGCCCGGCGTGGTGATCGCCAACCTCGACAACGACCCCGAGTCATACGATTACAAGGTCACCCGTGCCCATCTGGATATTTTGAAAAATGCCACGGATGCCGATGGTCGAAAGCTGCAGGTCCATACCGTGTCGCCACCGCTGAATCCGCGAAAAAGCCAATTCAATCGCAACAACCCGGACTTTGCGGCGGGCTACATCAACTACTTCGTGATCAACGGCGCGGTCATAGCGCCGGAGTTTGGTGACGAGACGGCAGATGCCAAAGCTTTCGATCTGTTGTCCGAACTCTATCCGGATCGAGAGGTGGTACAGCTGAACATCGACGCCATATCCGCTGGGGGGGGCGGTATACATTGTGTGACCAGTCACCAGCCGTATGCTTCAGTACTACTTCTCGATCAGTAAACAGGTTCGGGCACAAAGTATGAGCAGTCAGTTGGCGCGCATGGCGGATCTGGACAGGCGTTATGCCGTCTGCGAACGCTTCTCTGGCTGCTGGAAGAACTGACTGCGCGAGCACGGTGTTTTGAGTCTCGACAATCGTCTGGAGCCTTGCATGAAAGTAGGCGTGATCTCCGATACCCATGGCCTGCTCCGCCCGGAAGCCGTTGCTGCTTTGCAGGGATGTGAGCGGATCATTCACGCGGGCGACATCGGCAACGTCGATATTCTTGATCAGCTGGCGTTGATCGCCCCACTGTATGTCGTACGCGGGAACAACGACCTGGACGCCCCTTGGGCCGAACATCTCGCAGACAATTTGCGTTTCGATCTCAACGGGTTGGAGACGTTGCTGGTGCATGACATCGCCGATGTCCCGGTCGTGCTTGATGCGGCCATCAAGCTGGTGGTCACCGGCCATTCGCACAAGCCACTCATCGAATGGCGTGGTGAACGGCTTTACCTCAATCCCGGCAGTGCGGGGCGCAGGCGCTTCAAACTGCCGGTGACGCTGGCGTTGCTGGAGGTGCTTGAGGCTTCAATTGAGCCGCGTCTGGTCTCGTTGCTGGAGTGATTTTCACAAAAAGAAACGGCTCGTTAAACGAGCCGTCGTTGTGAAGATTCCTGGCGGAGAAAGGTCAGATCAACCTCAAAGATGATCCGCATCAATCACCGCTTTGGCGAACGCCTTCGGATCTTCCTGCGGCAAGTTGTGACCGATGCCGCCGTTGATCAACCGGAACTCGTATTTGCCGGTAAAGCGCTTGGCGTAGTCCTCGGGGTTAGGGTGCGGCGCGCCGTTGGCATCGCCTTCCATCGTGATGGTCGGCACGCTGATCGACGGCGCCGTGGCCAGTTTCTGCTCCAGCGCTTCGTATTGAGGCTCGCCCTTAACCATGCCCAGACGCCAGCGGTAGTTGAACACGGTGATCTCGACATGGTCCGGGTTTTCCAACGCCTTGGCGCTGCGGTCGAACGTGGCGTCATCGAACGCCCATTTCGGCGAAGCCAGTTGCCAGATCAACTTGGCGAAGTCGTGGGTGTTTTTCTCGTACCCGGCGCGACCGCGGTCGGTGGCGAAGTAGAACTGATACCACCACTGCAATTCAGCCTTGGGTGGCAGCGGGTTCTTGCCGGCCGCCTGGTTGCCGATCAGATAGCCGCTGACCGAGACCAGTGCCTTGACCCGTTCTGGCCACAACGCCGAGACGATGTCGGCTGAACGCGCGCCCCAGTCATAGCCGCCGAGCACGGCTTGTTTGATCTTCAGCGCATCCATGAAGTCGATGACGTCGCTGGCCAGGGCTGCCGGTTGACCATTGCGCACGGTTTTCTCTGACAGAAAATGCGTATCGCCATAACCACGCGCATACGGCATCAGCACTCGATAGCCCTTCGCGGCCAGCAGCGGTGCGACCTCGTCATAACTGTGAATGTCGTACGGCCAGCCGTGCAGTAGAATCACCACCGGCCCATCGGCCGGGCCGGTTTCGGCGTACGCCACGTTCAGCAGTCCGGCCTTGACGTGCTTCAGCGGACCGAACGGGGACGGTGTTGTGTAAGTGGCATCGGCCTTGATTGCGGCTGGCTGTGCAGCGGTAGTCGATTGGGCGTTGGCTGCACCGATCGCGCCAAACAGGGCGAATGCGAGGACCGATGCGCCGACCAGACGGCGGTGGTTTTTACCGTTTTTGTTCTGCAGTGCCATCTTCATAGTGATGTCTCCGTTGCAAGCCGTTGGCCAGGGGTTCTGGCTGATCCCCTTGAAACCTTGGGTGCATTTGAACGCGGTGACGTGTCTGGGCTGTGTCGAATCGCAGGTCGGGTGAAAACTCATGTATCAAGAGGATAGACAGATACACAGTGATACATAGCGGGGCGCAGGAACGACATCCTTCCGCAACGGTGACGACAGCAAAATTCCGCCATCACAGTTACGTTCATTTCCATCCGGTACTCAGGCACTACACAAATCATCTGTAGGAGCCGGCTTGCTGGCGATCGCGGTGGGTCAGTCGACAAGATGATCGTCTGAACGGACGTCATCGCCAGCAAGCCGGCTCCTACAGGGGGGCGTACGTCTGGGGAGTTTTGTCGTACTGCAGGACGATAAAGGCTGCTTCCCTCGCTACATTGCCGGTCTCGACTCTCGCATCGACGTTGGCCGGGAATCTATCGAGCGTATGCCCAAGGAATTCTCTGGTTAATTGAATTTCATCCGGCACTCAGGCACTACACAAATCACCTGTAGGAGCCGGCTTGCTGGCGATCGCGGTGGGTCAGTCGACAAGATGATCGTCTGAACGGACGTCATCGCCATCAAGCCGGCTCCTACAGGGGGGCGTACGTCTGGGGAGTTTTGTCGTACTGCAGGACGATAAAGGCTGCTTCCCTCGCTAAATTGCCGGTATCGACTCTCGGATCGACGTTGGCCGTGAATCTATCGAGCGTATGTCCAAGGAATTCTCTGGTTAGTTGAATTTCATCCGGTACTCAGGCGCTACACAAATCATCTGTAGGAGCCGGCTTGCTGGCGATCGCGGTGGGTCAGTCGACAAGATGATCGTCTGAACGGACGCGATCGCCAGCAAGCCGGCTCCTACAGGGGGCGTACGTCTGGAGAGTTTTGTCGTACTGCAGGACGATAAAGGCTGCTTCCCTCGCTACATTGCCGGTCTCGACTCTCGGATCGACGTTGGCCTATCGAGCGTATGTCCAAGGAATTCTCTGGTTAGTTGAATTTCATCCGGCACTCAGGCACTACACAAATCACCTGTAGGAGCCGGCTTGCTGGCAATCGCGGTGGGTCAGTCGACAAGATAATCGTCTGAACGGACGCGATCGCCAGCAAGCCGGCTCCTACAGGGGGGGCGTACGTCTGGAGAGTTAAAGTGCAGTCTGCCGGAGGTATTTGAAACCCTGTGGAGTAATGTGCTCGGCCCAGCGAGAGAGCGAATTCTGCCGTTCGGCGTTTCGTCCCTGGGCGACGACGGCGATGACGCCAAGGTCGTGGGCTTGGCTACGCGTTCCTCGGACGATAATCAGCCCCCTGTCGGCGCTGAGCGTGCTTGCGATGGTCGTCAACGATAACGCGGGGCACCCGATTGCCCGCATCGTCCAGACGTTCTTCGCGAGCAGGCTCGCTTCCACAGAATCAGATCAGCGGCATCGGTCAGATTTGTTCCAGCAACCAGCTACGGAAGGCGATCAGCGATGGCAGCCTTTCGTTGCGCGGCGGGTAGGTCAGGTAGTAACTGCGTTGACTGGCGAAGGGCAGGCCGAGGCTGATCAGCTCGGCGTTGGCCAACTCGTCGGTCACCAGGATGCGCGGTACCAGACCGATGCCGATGCCGGCCCTGACGGCCTGGATCAAGTGCGAGGTGAGTTCGAAGCTCGGTCCCAGGCGCATCATTCGATGGGGCAGGCCATGGTGGCTGAACCACTCGCCCCAGACGTTGGCATTGTTCGCGACGTTGAGCAGCGTCTGTCCGCCAATGCGCTCCGGGGTCCAGCTGTCATGGGCCTCGGCCGCTTGTGGAGACATGATCACCATCAGTTCTTCAGTGTGCAGACGATGGCTGATCAGGCCCGGCAGGTCGGAATTGCCGACGACGATCGCAGCATCGATGCCGCTGGTTTCGAAGTCGATGGCGTCGATCCGGGAGTTGATGTGCACCAGCATGCCGGGATGGGTTTTGTAGAAATCGTGAAGACGCGGCAATAACCACTTCGAACCGAACGTTGGCAGTGTGGCCAGGCGCAAGGTGCCGCTGCCCGATTGATAAGCCATCGCCTGCAACGTGGCGCTGCGGATGCGTCCGAGCGCTTCACTCATTTCCCGCTGATAAAGACGACCGACATCGGTCAACTGAACCTGCCGGCCTTCGCGGCGAAACAGCGTCAGGCCCAGTTGCTGCTCCAGCGCCTGGACTTGTCGGCTGACGGCGCTTTGGGTCAGTGAGAGCTCCATCGCGGCACGGGTGTAGCTTTCATGCCGAGCCGCGGCTTCAAAGGCCAGCAGCAACGACATGGAGGGGGTGAGATGGCGGTAATTCATTCGTAAAAGTCATCGATAGCGGCAGGATTATCCGTTTGTCCGGCGCCAGAACCTACGGGATCATTGATGCAGCCGACGACCTGAGGCTGACCGATTAATGCCCAGGCGACAAGTATTTTGATTTTTTTCGTGATTAGACCGACAAGAGAACAGCCTGCAATGATCGCCCAGTTGCCCACCGTTGCACTCGCGGCACAGTACCCGGGATTTCTTCAAGCCCTGCGTGCCAGCGGTTTCCGCGGTCAGCTCAGTGCCGACTACGCCACCCGCACCGTGCTGGCGACCGACAACTCGATTTACCAGCGCCTGCCGCAAGCGGCGGTGTTCCCGATGGACGCCGACGACATCGTGCGCATCGCTGCATTGATGGCCGAACCGCGCTTTCGCCAGATCAAGCTGACCCCGCGCGGTGGCGGTACCGGCACCAACGGCCAGTCATTGACCGACGGCATCGTGGTCGACCTGTCGCGGCACATGAACACGATTCTGGAAATCAACGTCGCCGAGCGTTGGGTGCGGGTGCAGGCGGGCGTGGTCAAGGACCAGCTCAATGCCGCGCTCAAGCCTCATGGGCTGTTCTTCGCACCGGAGTTGTCGACGTCCAACCGTGCCACCGTCGGCGGCATGATCAACACGGATGCCAGCGGCCAGGGCAGTTGCACCTACGGCAAGACCCGCGATCATGTGCTGGAACTGCACAGCGTGCTGCTCGGTGGTGAGCGTCTGCACAGCCATCCACTGTCCGACTCTGAGTTGGAGGCAGCATGCGCACAGCCCGGCCGCATCGGCGAGGTGTACCGCACCGCGCGGCAGATACAGGAAACCCAGACCGACCTCATCGAGTCGGTGTTCCCCAAACTCAATCGCTGCCTGACCGGTTACGACCTGGCGCACCTGCGAGACGAGCAGGGGCGTTTCAACCTCAATAGCGTGCTGTGCGGTGCGGAAGGTTCGTTGGGCTATATCGTCGAGGCCAAGCTCAACGTGCTGCCGATTCCCAAGTATTCGGTGCTGGTGAACGTGCGCTACAGCAGCTTCATGGATGCGCTGCGCGACGCCAATGCGTTGCTGGCGCACAAGCCGTTGTCCATCGAAACCGTGGATTCCAAAGTGTTGATGCTGGCGATGAAAGACATCGTCTGGCACAGCGTCGCCGAGTATTTCCCGGCAGACGCCGATCGCCCGACGCTGGGTATCAATCTGGTGGAGTTCAGCGGGGAAGACCTGTCGGACGTGAACGCTCGCGTGGCGTCGTTCGTCGAGCATCTGCAGGCCGACACGACGATCGAGCGCCTGGGCCATACGCTGGCCGAAGGGGCCGAGGCGGTAACCCGCGTGTACGCCATGCGTAAACGCTCCGTCGGGTTGCTGGGCAACGTCGAAGGCGAGGTTCGGCCACAGCCTTTTGTTGAAGACACTGCCGTGCCACCGGAGAAACTGGCCGACTACATCACAGAGTTTCGTGCATTGCTCGACAGTTACGGCCTGGCCTACGGCATGTTCGGTCACGTCGATGCCGGCGTGTTGCATGTGCGCCCGGCGCTGGACATGAAAGACCCGGCCCAGGCCGCGCTGGTCAAACCGATTTCCGATGCCGTGGCCAAGCTGACCCAGCGTTATGGGGGGTTGCTGTGGGGCGAGCACGGCAAGGGTTTGCGTTCGGAATATGTCCCCGAATTTTTTGGCGAACTGTACCCGGCGCTGCAATCGCTCAAGGGCGCGTTCGACCCGCACAATCAGCTCAACCCCGGCAAAATCTGCACGCCACCGAATGCCGTCCAGGGCTTGCTCAAAGTCAACGAAGTCACGTTGCGCGGTGATCTGGATCGGCAAATCGATGAGCGTGTCTGGCAAAGTTTCGGCAGCGCTGTGCACTGCAACGGTAACGGCGCCTGCTACAACTACGACCCCAACGATGCGATGTGCCCGTCGTGGAAAGCCACCCGTGAACGCCAGCATTCGCCGAAGGGCAGGGCGTCACTGATTCGCGAGTGGTTGCGCCTGCAAGGTGCGGCGAATATCGATGTACTGGAAGCGGTCCGGGGCACGTTGTCTTGGCTTGGCGGGTTGCCGACGCGGTTGCGCAACAACCTGGCGCGTTCGCGGGGCGAGGCGGATTTCTCCCACGAGGTGTACGAGGCGATGGCGGGTTGTCTGGCCTGCAAATCCTGTGCGGGGCAATGTCCGGTCAAGGTCAATGTACCGGAATTCAGATCGCGTTTTCTGGAGCTGTATCACGGTCGCTATCAACGTCCGCTTCGTGACTATCTGATCGGTTCGCTGGAGTTCACCATTCCTTATATGGCTTACGCGCCGGGCCTGTACAACGCGGTGATGGGCGCGAAATGGATGAGCCGCTTGCTTGAACGACACGTCGGCATGCTCGACAGTCCGTTGATCAACCGCTACGACTTTCAGGCCACCCTGACTCGCTGCAACGTCGTTGCCGCCAGCGTGCCGGCCCTGCGCGCACTGACCGTCGAGCAACGTCAGCGTAGCGTGGTGCTGGTGCAGGATGCCTTCACCCGTTACTTCGAAACCCCATTGCTGGCGAGCTTTATCGAGTTGGCGCACCAGTTGGGTTATCGGGTGTTTTTGGCGCCTTACAGTGCCAACGGCAAGCCTTTGCATGTCCAGGGCTTCCTCGGCGCATTCGCCAGGGCGGCGATCCGTAACGCCAGTCAGCTCAAGGCGCTGGCTGACTGCGAAGTGCCGCTGGTGGGGCTGGACCCGGCGATGACGCTGGTCTACCGCCAGGAGTACCAGAAAGTGCCGGGGCTCAATGCCTGCCCGAAGGTTTTGCTGCCCCAGGAATGGCTCTTCGATGTGCTGCCTGAAAACCCTCTTCCCGCTACGCAGACATTCCGTTTGCTGGCGCACTGCACCGAGAAGACCAACGTCCCGGCCAGTACTTCGCAATGGGAAGCCGTGTTTGCCCGGCTTGGACTCAAGCTGGTGACGGAGGCGACTGGCTGTTGCGGGATGTCCGGCACCTACGGCCATGAAGCACGAAACCAGGACACTTCGCGGACCATTTTCGAGCAGTCATGGGCCGGCAAACTGGACAAGATGGGTGAAGCGCTGGCGACGGGTTACTCGTGTCGCAGTCAGGTCAAACGCTTGGCCAGCAGACAACTTCGTCATCCGTTGGAAGTGGTGTTGGAGCATTCGCGCGTCAAGTGAGAGGGATTGAGTCGTCCTTTGGACGGTCAATGCTGGCTGAAACGCTTGCCTGCTCTTCTGTTTTAGAGGCAGCAGGCCATGCATCGATGACCGACTGCAGGAACTGCCTGGACAACTCAGGGTTGTCCAGCGCCCTGGCAATCAGCATCGCCCCCGCTATCGACGACAGTATGCGCAGCGATTCCTGGTGCTTCTCGTCATGGGTTTCGCCCTCGACCAACTCCATCAGCAAGTCGATCAATTGCTCGATGCCTTTGGTGAAGGAACTGCTGACAGCGCCGCCGGTGCGGGCAACATCGGCGGCCAATGCCGGAATGGGGCAGCCGTCGGTCCAGTTGTTCAGATGCCCTTGCGTCAGGTAACGCCTGATGAGTTCGGGAATCGATTTGGCGTCTTGCCAATCCTGAATATTGGACTCGAACGTCCGGGTTACAGCCTCCGATGCCAGCTGTTCCTTGCCGCCCGGAAACTGTCCGTAAAAACCGCCGTGGGTCAGGCCGACGGAACGCGACAGTTCACCAATACCGATGCCATCGATTCCCTTTTCCCGGTACATACGCGACGCAGCCGTGAGGATTGCCTCTTTGTTCGCGGCGGCCTGGTCTTTCGTGACTTTCATGAGACTGCTCCTGTAGCCCGTTTGGTTTCGCTTACGCAAAGCTTCGCTGAGAGGCTGGTATTGATGATGCGCGTCATATAAAGTCGCTGCAATGGCTTTGTCGGCATCGACGCCAGTCTGGCGATCCCGGGCCGGCGGCTCAAGTCAAAAATCCCTACGTGGACCTGACCCATGAAACGTAATGATCTGCGCAGTATCGATCTGAATTTGCTGGTGGTATTCGAAGCGCTCATCCAGGAACGCAACCTCACTCGCGCTGCTGAGCAGTTATCGCTGGGCCAGCCCGCTGTCAGCGCGGCACTGGTGCGACTGAGAAAGCTGTTCAACGACCCTTTGTTCGAGCGCATCGGTCGCCGGATGGTGCCCACCGCACGGGCATTGAGTGCGGCGCAGACGCTGGGGCCGGCGCTGGATTGCGTTCGTACTGCGATCACCAATACCAAGGTTTGACCGGGCCGATCCCTTTTTTTGCCCTTAAACATGATGCCTATCATTATTGATGATAGCCAACTTCATTTCATTCGATTCGTCGTGACCTCGCGCGAGGCCGAGAATCCGGAAAATTCATAAATCGTCTGGCGGACATACCCCATGGAACAGTCACTCAAACCTTTGCGTTATCCCCTTGCCGCGTTGGCGCTGGTGGCACTTGCCGCCTGTGAACGCACGCCCAGTGCCGCGCAGGCTCCGGGGGCGCCGCACGTCACCGTCGCCAAGGTGCTTGAGCAGCCCATTACCGAATGGGATGAAGTCACCGCTCGCCTGGAAGCACCGGAAACCGTAGAGGTTCGTCCACGGGTTTCGGGACAGATCGAACGCGTTGCCTTTACCGATGGGGCATTGGTGAAGAAGGGCGACTTGCTGTTCCAGATTGATCCACGTCCGTTCGAACATGAAGTGCATCGCATCGAGGCGCAGCTGCAACAGGCTCGCGCCACGCTGGTTCGTACCGGTAACGAAGCGCAGCGCGGCCAGCGGTTGTTGAGCAGTAACGCGATCTCCGCCGAGCTGGCCGACACCCGCACCACCACCGCGCAAGAAGCCAGGGCTGGCGTCGATGCCATTCAGGCGCAGCTGGATCTGGCGCGTTTGAACCTCAGCTTCACCCGCGTCACCGCACCGATCAGCGGCCGTGTCAGCCGTGCGGAAATCACCGCTGGCAACATCGTGACCGCCGACACCACAGCGCTGACCAGCGTGGTCTCCACCGACAAGGTCTACGCCTACTTTGATGCCGATGAACGCATGTTCCTCAAGTACAGCCTGCTTTCCCGTCAGGGCCAGCGCGGTCAAGCCACCCCGGTGTACATGGGCTTGTCGAACGAGGAGGGCAACAGCCACCTCGGGCAGATGAACTTTGTCGACAACCAGGTCAATCCGAAAACCGGCACCATCCGTGGCCGCGCAGTGTTCGACAATGCTGACGGTCAGTACACCCCCGGTCTGTATGCCCGGTTGAAACTGGTGGGCAGCGCCGCTTATCCCGGCCTGCTGATCAAAGATGAAGCGGTGGGCACCGACCTCGGCAAGAAATTCGTGCTGGTGGTCGATCAGGACAACAAAGCGGTCTATCGCAGCGTCGATCTGGGGCCGAAGCTTGAAGGCTTGCGCATCGTGCGCAGCGGTCTGAAAAAAGAAGATCGCATCGTCATCAATGGCCTGCAGCGTGTGCGGCCCGGCGCAGTCATCGACCCTCAGGATGCGCCGATGGCCAGCCCGGAAACAGTCGCCACACTGGCCCGCCAGCGTCAGGCGATCGATGCCTCCAATCAGACGACCTCCGCTAAATCACCCGCTCTGGTGAAAGCGGAAGCTGCCGCTGCGCCTCGCGGATAAGGAGCATCGACATGAAGTTCTCCCAGTTCTTTATCACGCGCCCGATCTTCGCGGCGGTGCTGTCGCTGCTGATTCTGATCGCTGGCGCCATCTCGCTGTTCCAGTTGCCGATCAGCGAATACCCCGAGGTGGTTCCACCGACCGTCGTGGTCCACGCCAACTATCCGGGCGCCAACCCGAAAGTCATCGGCGAAACCGTGGCGGCTCCTTTGGAGCAAGCCATCACCGGCGTCGAGAACATGCTGTACATGTCCTCGCAATCCACGGCTGACGGCCGGCTAACCCTCACCGTGACGTTCGCCTTGGGCACCGATCTGGACAATGCCCAGGTTCAAGTCCAGAACCGTGTGACCCGCACCGAGCCAAAACTGCCCGAAGAAGTGACGCGCATCGGTATTACCGTCGACAAGGCGTCACCCGAACTGACGATGGTTGTGCATCTGACCTCGCCGGACAAGCGCTACGACATGCTGTACCTGTCCAACTACGCAATCCTCAACGTCAAGGATGAGCTGACGCGCCTGAACGGTATCGGTGACGTAAAGATGTTCGGTATCGGCGACTACTCGCTGCGTATCTGGCTCGATCCGAACAAGACCGCTTCACGCAACCTGACCGCGACAGACGTCGTCAACGCGGTGCGTGAACAGAACCGTCAAGTCGCGGCCGGGCAACTGGGTTCGCCCCCGGCGCCCAATGCCACGAGCTTTCAGATGTCGATCAACTCCCAGGGGCGGCTGGTCAGCGAAGAAGAGTTTGAAAACGTGATCGTCCGCAGCGGTGCGAACGGCGAGATCACTCGCCTCAAAGACATCGCACGGATTGAACTGGGTTCCAACCAATACGCATTGCGCGCCCTGCTCAACAACCAGGAAGCGGTAGCGATGCCGATCTTCCAGCGCCCCGGTTCCAATGCGATCGACGTCTCCGACCAGGTACGGGAGACGATGGCCAGGCTCAAGCAGAATTTCCCGGAAGGCATGGACTACGAGATCGTCTATGACCCCACCATTTTCGTCCGCAGTTCGATTGAAGCGGTGGTCCATACGCTGTTCGAAGCGCTGGTCCTGGTAGTGCTAGTGGTGATCCTGTTCCTGCAAACCTGGCGTGCCTCGATCATTCCGTTGGTGGCGGTGCCGGTGTCGCTGATCGGTACGTTTGCGGTGATGCATTTGTTTGGCTTCTCGCTGAATGCCTTGTCGCTGTTCGGTCTGGTGCTGGCCATCGGCATCGTGGTCGACGATGCGATTGTGGTGGTGGAGAACGTCGAGCGAAACATTGAGTTGGGCCTCGACCCGAAGGAGGCCACCCAAAAAGCCATGGGCGAAGTGACCGGGCCGATCATCGCCACGGCGCTGGTGTTGTGTGCGGTGTTCGTGCCAGCGGCGTTCATCTCCGGGCTGACAGGACAGTTCTATAAACAGTTCGCGTTGACCATTGCCATCTCCACGGTGATCTCGGCGTTCAACTCGCTGACCTTGTCGCCGGCATTGGCGGCCGTGTTGCTCAAGGCCCATGGCTCCCCGAAAGACCGTTTCTCCAAAGTGCTGGATCGCATGTTTGGCGGTTGGCTGTTCAAGCCGTTCAACCGGGTCTTCGAAAAGGCCAGCCATGGTTATGTGATTGGCGTGGCCAAAATCATTCGCGGCAGCAGCGTGGCCTTGCTGGTATATGCCGGACTGATCGCCATGACCTACATGGGTTTCAGCACTACGCCGACCGGCTTCGTACCGACTCAGGATAAAAAGTACCTGGTGACCTTCGCGCAACTGCCGGATGCCGCGAGCCTTGATCGCACGGAATCGGTGATTCGCCGCATGAGCACCATCGCCATGAACGAGCCGGGCTTCGACAGCGCCGTGGCATTCCCCGGGCTGTCGATCAATGGTTTCACCAACAGCCCGAACGCCGGCATTGCGTTCATCGGCTTGAGTTCTTTCGATGAGCGTAAAGACCCGAGCCTGTCAGCCCGCGCGATTTCCGCCTCGCTCAATGCCAAGTTCGGTGGCATTCAGGATGCTTACATCGCTGTATTCCCGCCACCGCCGGTGCAAGGCCTGGGCACCATCGGCGGCTTCCGTCTGCAGATCGAGGACCGCGGCAACCTGGGGTATGACGAGCTGTATAAAGAGACGATGAACGTCATCACCAAGAGCCGTAGCGTTCCGGAACTGGCCAACCTGTTCACCAGTTACACCGTCAACGTGCCGCAGGTCGAAGCCGCCATTGACCGGGAAAAAGCCAAGACTCACGGCGTGAAGATCAACGATATCTTCGACACCTTGCAGGTGTACCTGGGCTCGCTGTACGCGAACGACTTCAACCGTTTCGGCCGGACCTATCAGGTCAACGTGCAGGCCGAGCAACAGTTCCGCCAGGAGCCTGAACAGATCGGTCAGTTGAAGGTGCGCAATGATCGCGGCGAGATGATTCCGTTGGCCACGTTCGTCAAGGTCAGCCCGACATCGGGCCCTGACCGGGTTTCGCACTACAACGGTTTCCTCACCGCAGAAATCAACGGCAGTGCAGCCCCCGGCTACAGCTCCGGCCAGGCACAGGCCGCCATCGAAAAACTGCTGAAGGCAGAATTGCCTAACGGCATGACCTACGAATGGACCGACCTGACCTACCAGCAGATCTTGTCCGGCAACACGGCTCTGCTGGTGTTCCCGCTCTGCGTGCTGTTGGCGTTCCTGGTGCTGGCTGCGTTGTATGAGAGCTGGAGCCTGCCATTGGCGGTGATTCTGATCGTGCCGATGACCCTGCTGTCGGCGATTGCCGGGGTGATCATTTCCAAGGGTGACAACAACATCTTCACCCAGATTGGCCTGATCGTGCTGGTCGGCCTGGCTTGCAAGAACGCGATCCTGATCGTCGAATTCGCCAAGGACAAACAGGACCAGGGCCTGTCGCCGCTGGATGCAGTGCTGGAAGCCTGCCGCCTGCGTCTACGGCCGATTCTGATGACGTCCTTCGCCTTCATCATGGGCGTGATTCCATTGGTGACATCCACTGGTGCCGGCTCGGAAATGCGTCGTGCAATGGGTGTCGCGGTGTTCTCCGGAATGCTCGGTGTGACCTTCTTCGGATTGCTGCTTACGCCAGTGTTCTTCGTTCTGATCCGTCGCTACATCGAGCGCAAAAACGCGCGCAATGCCACCAAGGCTCATCAGGCAAACGCACTCAATCAGGAGGCGCATTCATGAATACCTTGAAGCTTTTTTTACCCAGCCTTCTGGTCGTCGCGCTCGCCGCCTGCACGGTGGGCCCCGACTACAAAGCGCCCGACACCGCGCCTGCCAACATCGTGTCGGCGCAAGCCGGACACTACGATCAATCGCGTTTTGAAACGGTGTGGTGGCAGCAGTTCGATGACCCCACGCTGAACCAGTTGGTAAGCAAGTCCCTGGAAGGCAACCGCGACTTGCGCGTCGCGTTTGCTCGCTGGAAAGCGGCCCGGGCGATTCGTGACGACATCAGTAACGACAATCTGCCGGTCGTCACCAGCCGCGTCAGCAGTCAGCATGGCAAGTCGCAAGTGCCGGGCCAGACCGACAGCCGAGTCAATATCGAGCGTTACGATCTGGGCCTGGACATGGCGTGGGAAGTCGATCTCTTCGGCCGGATCCAGCGCCAACTGGAATCCAGCGACGCCCAGGAAGATGCTGCAGCGGCAGACCTGTATCAGCTTCGCGTGACGATGATTGCCGAGCTGGTGGATGCCTACGGCCAATTGCGCGGCGCGCAGCTGCGGGAAAAAATCGCCCTGGCGAACCTGAAGAATCAACAGGACTCGCGCACCGTGACGGTCAGCCTGCGCGACGCGGGCGTGGGCAGCGAACTCGATGTGGTGCGTGCCGACGCACGTTTGGCGGCTGTCGAGGCAACTGTTCCGCAACTGCAAGCGGAGCAGGTGCGGCAGAAAAACCGCATCGCCACGCTCTTGGGTGAACGCCCGGATACATTGAGCGTGTCGTTGAACCCCGCCGAGTTGCCCGCTATTGCCAAAGCGCTGCCGATCGGTGATCCCGCCGAATTGTTGCGCCGGCGTCCCGATGTGCTTGCCGCCGAGCGCAGGCTGGCTTCCGCTACTGCTGATATTGGCGTGGCCACCGCCGACCTGTTTCCGAGAGTGAGCCTGAGTGGATTCCTCGGTTTCACTGCAGGCCGTGGTTCGCAGATTGGCGCCAGCGCGGCCAGGGCCTGGGGGGTGGGTCCGAGCATTACCTGGGCGGCATTTGACCTGGGCAGTGTACGGGCGCGCATTCGTGGTGCCGACGCCAATGCCGAAGGCGCCTTGGCCACCTATGAACAGCAAGTGCTGCTGGCGCTGGAAGAATCGGAAAACGCTTTCAGTGATTACGGCAAACGCCAGCAGCGGTTGCTGTCGTTGATCAAGCAAAGCGAGTCGAGCCGTGCGGCGGCAGACCTGGCGGCTATCCAGTACAAGGAAGGCACGGTGGATTATCTGGTACTGCTGGATGCGCAGCGTGAACGGCTGAACGCCGAGGATGCTCAGGCGCTGGGGGAAATTGATCAGTACCGGGGAATTGTTGCTATCTATAAGGCGCTGGGGGGAGGGTGGGGCAGTGGTGGCCAACGAACTGATGGTGGCGTGAAATCTATCGCCCAGCGCTGACGGTGTGGATCGGCCTGGCGGATACCTTCGATAGGGAAAAGAATTTTTAAGCGGGGGTTGACCGCGTATTTTAATCCTGTACTATTCGCCTCCCGCTAGCGAGCAGCTTGATGTTGCTTCTGGCCTAAGCGATTGATTTTGATAACAAAATCATTAGTTTTTAAGGGTTGCAACTAGAGGAAGCGTGCTGTAAAGTGCGCGCCTCGGTTGAGACGAAAGGCTCAACCAACCGCTCTTTAACAACTGAATCAAGCAATTCGTGTGGGTGCTTGTGGAGTCAGACTGATAGTCAACAAGATTATCAGCATC